>NZ_JBJKEX010000178.1:0-6165 GCF_045505405.1 Hansschlegelia beijingensis
GTGTTCTGCCACAGCCGGGTCGCGAGCTGATGCTCGGCCTCTTCGATCGTCATGCCGTTGACATGGTGGATCTTCTCGCCGACCGCGCATCGACCGCGCCGCGTGGGACGACGCCCAGGCGGGCGGCGCGCGGCGCTTCGACGACTACGCGGTCGGCGAGAAGATCGACCATGTCGACGGCATGACGATCGAAGAGGCCGAGCATCAGCTCGCGACCCGGCTGTGGCAGAACACGGCCCGGGTGCATTTCGACGGCTACGCGCAGAAGAACAGCAAGCTGGGCCGCCGGCTGGTCTATGGCGGCCACGTCATCAGCCTCGCCCGGAGCCTGAGCTTCAACGGTCTGGAGAACGCGTTCCACATCGCCGGCGTCAATGGCGGCCGGCACGTCGCGCCGATCTTCGCAGGAGACACGCTCTACGCCTGGTCCGAGATCGTCGACAAACAGCCCCTTCCGGGCCGCGACGACGTCGGGGCGCTGCGGGTGCGGGTCACGGGCCTGAAGGACTGCCCGCCGACGGATTTCCCGCGCGTCACGCCGGACGGGAAGGATCATCCGGCGGTGGTCCTCGATCTGGATCTCTGGCTCCTGATCCCGCGCTAGCGGTTCAGGCGGCCTCCAGCGACGGGTTGCTGGCGGTCGCGCGACGTCGCTCGCTGCCCTCGCCCGAATGCAGCCGGCGCAGCACGGCGCGGACGCCCGCATCCTGCGTCTCCGCGATCTGCCGGATCTCGTCGGCGTCGCTTAGCCAGCGCGGCGTGCGGAAGACGTGCTCGCGCACCCGGATCATGGTCATCGCGTTCTGCAGGGCGATCATCAGCATGCGCTCGCCCTCCAGCATCGGCTTGCCGGCCAGCGTCGGGAGGCCCTCCTCCCGGCGCCACTCGGCCAGCATGGCGGTCCAGAGCGGCAGGCTCTTGCTCGCGCTGCGGTGAATCGGCTCCGGATAGGCGTCGAGCCCGGCGCGGAAGAACAGACGGGTGGCGGTGGGCGTCATGCGCGGCAGCATGTGGCCATAGACCTCCGCGACGCGGTCTACCATGGGCGCGCCGGCCGAGCCTTCGAAGCGCTCGAGCGCGCCGACGCTCCAGTGCTCCTGGAACACCTCGACGAAGACGGCGTCGATCAACTCGTTCTTGCTGCCGAAATAGCGGTACAACAGCGCCTGCGTGACGCCGATCGAGGCGGCCAGGTCGCGGGTCGGCCCGCTGAAGCCGTTTTCCGCGAAGAACTGACAGGCGGCCGCGATGATCTGCGCCCGCCGCACGTCGCCGGCGAGCCTTGCGGCCCTTGGACGGGCCACCGGCTCGTCGCGGCCCATGATCGCCGTGACCGTCATGTCTACTCCCGCGTCCGAGTACGCCCGCAGCATGAAAGAGAAAGGAAGTCGAACGGGCGGAACAGTTAGGGCGGCTCCGTAGCGACACTATGCCGCAGCGGCGGTGAAATTTTCCTTTCACGGGGCGCGCGGCGTCGATTCGCCTCCTACCAAAGACGCCGCCGTCGCCGAGGGCGGAGCGTTGCGCTGCGTCGCACCATCGGTTAGTTGCTGTGCGCGCACTTCGAGAAGGTCCAAAAAAGATGGACTCGCCGAAAGCGGCCCCTCCCGGGGGCCGGCCGCTGTCTCCGCATCTGCAGATCTATCGGCCGATGCTGTCGATGATGATGTCGATCGTGCATCGCATCACCGGAGGCGCGCTTTACTTCGGAACCGCGCTGATCGCGATCTGGCTTGTCGCGGCGGCCTCGGGACCTTCCGCTTTCGCCACCGTCCAGGGGATCTACGGGTCGATACCCGGGCTGCTGGTCCTATTTTTCTACACCTGGGCGCTTATCCATCATGCGCTCGGCGGCGTGCGGCACCTGATCTGGGACACCGGCCACGGCTTCGAGCCCCGCGAGCGCGAACTGCTTTATCGGCTGACGCTCGGCGGCTCGATCGCGCTGACGCTGCTGATCTGGACGGTCGGCTACGTGGTCCGCGGCGGCGCAGGCTGAAGGAGACGCTCATGAGGACGCCCCTCGGCCACGTCCGCGGACTTGGCGCCGCGAAGGCCGGCACCGAGCATTTCTGGATGCAGCGCATGACCGCGGTGGCGAACCTGCCGCTGACGCTCCTGTTCGTGGCCGTCGTGGTCGCCCTGTCCGGGTCGAGCCACGCGGGCGCGACCGCGATGCTCGGCTCGCCCTGGATCGCGATCCCGATGCTGCTCCTCACCCTCTCGGTGACCTTCCACATGCGTATCGGCATGCAGGTCATCATCGAGGATTACGTGCATGACGAGCTGCTGAAGCCGGTCGCCATCATGGCCAACAGCTTCTTCGCCGTTGCGGTGGGGCTCGCCAGCGTGTTCGCCCTGCTCAAGATCAGTTTCGGGGTCTGAGCCGTGGCCGGACCCGCAAGCACCTTCAGGAATGTCGCCGCGCCGGCCGTGAACGGGCGCGCCTATCCGTTCACCGACCACATGTTCGACGTGCTGGTGGTGGGCGCCGGCGGCGCCGGCCTGCGCGCCGTCGTCGGCTGCTCGGAGGCCGGGCTCAAGACCGGCTGCATCACCAAGGTGTTTCCGACGCGCAGCCACACGGTGGCCGCGCAGGGCGGCATCTCCGCCGCGCTCGGCAACATGGGCGAGGACGACTGGCGCTTCCACATGTACGACACCGTCAAGGGCTCCGACTGGCTCGGGGACCAGGACGCGATCGAGTACCTCGTCCGCAACGCGCCGGCCGCCGTCTACGAGCTCGAGCACTGGGGCGTGCCGTTCTCACGCACCGAGGACGGCAAGATCTACCAGCGACCGTTCGGTGGCATGACGACCCATTACGGCAAGGGCACCGCGCAGCGCACCTGCGCGGCCGCCGACCGCACCGGGCACGCCATCCTGCACACCCTTTACGGGGCGGCGCTGAAGGCGAACGCGCAGTTCTTCATCGAGTACTTCGCGATCGACCTGATGATGGACGAGGAAGGCGCCTGCGTCGGCGTCGTGGCGCTCAGGATGGACGACGGGACGCTGCACCGCTTCCAGGCGAAGCGCACGATCCTGGCGACCGGCGGCTACGGCCGCGCCTACTTCTCGGCGACCTCGGCCCACACCTGCACGGGCGACGGCAACGCCATGGTGCTGCGCGCCGGCCTGCCCCTCCAGGACATGGAGTTCGTGCAGTTCCACCCGACCGGCATCTATGGCGCGGGCTGCCTGATCACCGAGGGCGCGCGCGGCGAGGGCGGTTACCTGACCAATTCCGAGGGCGAGCGCTTCATGGAGCGCTACGCGCCGTCGGCCAAGGACCTCGCCTCACGCGACGTGGTCTCGCGCTCGATGACCATCGAGATCCGCGAAGGCCGTGGCGTCGGCAAGAACAAGGACCACATCTACCTGCACCTCGACCACCTCGACCCCGCGATCCTGCACGAGCGGCTACCGGGCATCTCCGAGAGCGCCCAGATCTTCGCCGGGGTGGACCTCACGCGGGAGCCCATCCCGGTGCTGCCGACGGTGCACTACAACATGGGCGGCATCCCGACGAACTTTCACGGCGAGGTGCTGACCAAGGTCAACGGCGATCCGGATTCGGTGGTGCAGGGCCTGATGGCGATCGGCGAGGCGGCCTGCGTCTCGGTTCACGGGGCGAACCGGCTTGGCTCCAACTCGCTGATCGACCTCGTGGTGTTCGGCCGCGCGACGGCCGACCGCTGCGCCGAACTGGTCGAGCCCAACACCCGGCATCCGGAACTGCCCCGCGGCGCGTCGGATCCTGCGCTCGCCCGGCTGGACCGGCTGCGGCACGCTTCCGGCGGAACGCCGACGGCCCAGCTCCGCCTTAAAATGCAGAAGGTGATGCAGTCGAACTGCGCCGTGTTCCGCACCGGCGAGGTGCTGGAGGAAGGCCGCGGCCTGATCCACGACGTCTGGTCCGGCTCCGACGACGTCGGCATCACCGACCGCTCGCTGATCTGGAACTCGGACCTGATCGAGACGCTCGAATTCGACAATCTGATCGCGCAGGCCGTCGTCACGATGGAAAGCGCGGCGAACCGTCAGGAAAGCCGCGGCGCCCACGCCCGCGAGGACTTCCCGGATCGCGACGACAAGCAGTGGATGAAGCATACGCTGGCCTGGGCCGACATGGAGACCCGCGAGGTCTCGATCGACTACCGCCCCGTGCATACCTACACGATGACGAACGACATCCAGTACATCGAGCCGAAGGCGCGAGTTTATTGAGCGCGTTCGCGTCGGCCGGCGCATCGAGAGGCGCTCCGATCCCGGTCGGGGCCTGAAGGAACATGGTCCAGCTCACTCTCCCGAAGAACTCGCGGATCACCGAAGGCAAGACCTGGCCTAAGCCTCCGGCCAAGAACGTCACCCCGTTCAAGGTCTATCGCTGGAACCCGGACGACGGCATGAACCCGCGCGTCGACACCTTCTGGGTCGACCGGGACGACTGCGGCCCGATGGTTCTGGACGGGCTCATCTGGATCAAGTCGAACGTCGACTCGACGCTCACCTTCCGCCGCTCCTGCCGTGAGGGCATCTGCGGCTCCTGCGCGATGAACATCGACGGGACCAATACGCTCGCCTGCACCAAGGGCATGGACGACTGCGCAGGCGGCAAGATCGTCAAGATCTACCCGCTGCCGCACATGCCTGTGGTCAAGGACCTCGTGCCGGACCTCACCCAGTTCTACGCCCAGCACGCCTCGATCGAGCCCTGGCTCAAGACCGACACCCGCGAGCCGGGCGCCGAGTGGCGGCAGTCGCGCGAGGACCGGGCGAAGCTCGACGGTCTCTACGAGTGCATCCTGTGCGCCTGCTGCACGACGTCGTGCCCGAGCTACTGGTGGAACGGCGACCGCTACCTGGGCCCTGCCGCGCTGCTGCAGGCTTATCGCTGGCTGGTCGACAGCCGCGACGAGCGCACCGGTGAGCGCCTCGACGAGCTCGAGGACCCGTTCCGCCTCTACCGCTGCCACACCATCATGAACTGCGCCAAGGCCTGCCCGAAGGGCCTGAACCCCGCCAAGGCGATCGCGCAGATCAAGCAGCTGATGGTCGCGCGCCAGTTCTGAGCACAGAGGGCCCGGCGCTCGACGAGCAGCCGGCAGGCCTCGTCTCACGCGCTTGCGCCGATAATTTAGGCGTGCCTACCGGTCGACGCGCTCTGGTCGCACCCTTAGCTCCCTGTGGTCCACATGGGCAAGGGAGGGTGCAATGAACGACTCCGTCGAGCAGGATCATCGCTGGACGCTCGAGAATGTACAGCAGTTGCAGGAGCTCGCGCGGGAGAAGGCGCCGGCTGGCCTGATCGCCATGCGTCTGCGCAGGTCGCAGTCCGACGTCCACGCCAAGGCGTCGGAACTCGGGCTGATGCTGGCCGAGTAAGCTTCGACTTCGTCCGGCCCGGGCGTTCATCGCGCCCGGACCGGAGTCTTTTGAAAGCCGTGGTTAACAAAACCCTGCCGTTTGGGCCGCGGCGCGAGTCGAGATGCGAACGAATCGGGAATCAGCGATTCGTCCGCGATTCGTTCTTCATGGAACGAACCGTGATTCGACTCTGAGGCGCGCGGCGACGCGACGCCAAAGACTCAACTGAGCGCCTGGTCGCTCGCCCGAATACTCCGGGGCCGCGCCTGATGACTCTGGCCTGCTCGTGTCAGCCGCGGAGCGTCGCGCCGGTAGCCTTGGCGACCTGAGCCACGATGCGCTCCGCGACCGCCTCGATCTCGGCGTCGGTCAGCGTCTTGTCGCGCGGCTGCAGCGTGACCGCGAGCGCGAGCGAGACCTTGCCCTCCGGCACGCCCGGTCCCTCGTAGCGATCGAACAGATCGACCCGCGTCACGAGCTTGCGGTCCGCCGCCTGGGCGGCGCGGATCAGCTCGGCGGCCGGCGTGTCGCGGTCGGCGAGGAAGGCGAAGTCGCGCGAAAGCGGCTGCAGCGCCGAGCCTTCGAAGGGCGGCTTGGCGCGCGTCGGCTTGGCCTTCGGCTGCGGAAGCGCGTCGAGGGTCAACTCGAAGCCGACCAGCGGCCCGGAAGCGCCGAGGGCCTGAAGAACCCGCGGGTGGAGCTCGCCGAACGCGCCCAGCACGACCTTGGGCCCGAGCTGCAAGGCCGCCGACCGGCCGGGGTGGAACCAGGCCGGGGCCGCGCCCTGCGCGATCA
>NZ_JBJKEX010000179.1:0-6163 GCF_045505405.1 Hansschlegelia beijingensis
CGAACAACATGCTGCTGGTCGACGAGCGCATGCTCACCTATGCGCTCGACGGAGCATCTCTGCTCCCGGAACATGCGGGCCGCTACTACACGGTGACCGGCATTCATCAGCGGGCGGATGCAGAAAGGGCCTGGCGCCGCCGCAAGCGGATCGCCAAGCCCCTCAATCTGGCGCGGCTCGCGAAAGCCGCCTTCACGTTTTCAGGCGGGGTGGATTACCTCGCCTGGAAGATCGAGCGGCACTCGGGCCACCGCGTGGAGGTCACGCCATTCCAGCGCCGACATCCGCTGCTCGCCGCCGGGCCGGCGCTGTGGCGGCTCTGGCGGAAAGGCGTTCTGCGCTGACGCGCGGGAACGGGGTGACGTTGGAGTATTCCGGCGCTTCCGGAAGAATGCCGAACTCGCGGCCGACGCGGGTCATCAGCGCGATCGCGAAGTCGATGTGCTCCTCGGTGTGCGCCGCGCTCACGCTCGAGCGCAGGAAGGCCGAGGAGTTCGGCGTCGCGGGCGGCAGCGCGAGGTTGAGGTACATGCCCTCGTCCACGAGCCGCTTCCAGAACATGGTGGCGACCGCCGGATCGTTGAGGATCACCGCGACGATCGGGTTCGCCTCGGGGCCGACCGTGAAGCCGGCGTCCTTCAGGCCGTTGTAGAAGCGGCGCGAATTGGCCCGCAGCTTGGCGCGGCGCTGCGGCTCGTTGCGCAGCGTCTCGAGCGCGGACAGCGTCGAGGCGATGATCGCCGGCGGCAGCGAGGCCGTGAACATGTAGGGACGGGCGGCGAGCCGCAGGATGTCGAAGCCCTCGACGCTGGAGACGCAGAAGCCGCCGACACTGGCGAGGCTCTTGGAGAAGGTGCCGACCACGAAGTCGACGTCTTCCTCGACGCCCTCGCGCTCCGCGAGGCCGCGGCCGCGCTGGCCGAGCACGCCCATCGAATGCGCCTCGTCGACCATCAGGTAGGCGCCGAACTCGCGCTTGACGTCGACGAACTCCTTCAGCGGCGCGGTGTCGCCGAGCATCGAATAGATGCCCTCGACCACGATCAGCTTCTCGCCCGGCTGGTCCTTCAGCCGCGCCAGCCGCTTCGCCAGATCCTCGGGATTGTTGTGCCGGAAGCGCACCACCGGCGCATGGCCGAGGCGCGAGGCGTCATAGATCGAGGCGTGGCTGTCGGCGTCGATGATCAGATGGTCGTCCTTGCCGACCAGCGTCGAGATCATCGCGAGGTTCGCCTGATAGCCGGTCGAGAACACCATGCAGTGCTCATGGCCGTAGAAGTCGGCGAGCTCGCGCTCCAGCTTCTCGTGCTCGCGGTAGCTGCCGTTCGCGATGCGCGAGCCGGTGGTGCCGGTGCCGTGCTTGCGGATGGCGTCGATCGACCGCTCCATCGAGATGGGGTCGAACGTCAGGCCCAGGTAGTTGTTGGTGCCGAACAGCAGGGTGCGCTTGCCCTTCACCACGCCCTCGACGGACGAGATGATGTCGTCGAACTGGATCGAGAAGGGGTCGCCGCCGCTCGACTTCAGCTGCTCATAGCGGGCAGCGAGGCCGGAGAACTTGTCGAGAATAGCCATCACGCATTACTCCGCAGCGTCTCGATCGTCGACGCGAGGTCGTCGACCGTCACGACGCTGGCCATGTCATGCAACGGGATCGAGATATCGAACCGATCTTCCAGTGCCATGCAAAAGTTCATCACTGCGATCGAGTCCAACCCGAGATCATTCACGATGTTCATGCCCGGTTTCAGCTCGATCGCCTTATTCGTCACGGTCTCTAGTACTTCCGAAATCTCGGAAATGAGGGCGACTCTGTCTTCCGTCATTCTTAAGGCCTTGGCAGACTCGCCACTGCAGACCTAAGTCGACGGCGGCAAACTAGAAACCCGGCGCGGCGCTGTAAAGTTCAAGAGGCCGTTGGGGAAACACTAATCAATGCAGGATGTTACAGGCTGATATCCCGACTGAAACACGAATCGCGCGACCCCCGAAAGGAGCCCCCGGAGGATGCGCGCGAAGTGTTGCCGAAATGTCGTAATCGCCTCCTGCGGCAGACCTTCGGGCGGATCCCTGACGAAGCGGCGAAACTGCGGCTGACCGCCGGATCATCTCGCTTCATCGCAATCGCCTCAAATTTCTCGCGAATTCGGCAGGCTGACCGAACCGTTCGGTCAGTCCCCGGCGGGCCGCCGACGCCTTCGGGGAAAGCGTTGACGGGCCTCGTCATTGCGACAGGTACGGATGGAGGCGGCGGAATGCGCGCGATTGAAACATTCCGGCGCCGAATGTGTTCAGGCGCCCTCGGCCAGCAGCGAGAGATAGAGCGCCCGCGCGCGGCTGCGGCTGAGCTTTCCGGAGGAGGTCACGGGCAGCGCGTGAGCGCCGACGAGCCGCACCGTCACCGGCGTGCCGAACCGTAGCCGCAGCAGCGTGCCGACCTGCTCGACCAGCGCCGCGCGCGCCTCCTCGGCCGAGAGGCGGCACTGGACCAGCGCCACGACCTCCTCGCCGTCGTCGGAATCGACCGAGAACACCGCGACGTCGCCGCTGCGCACGCCCTCGATCTCGCTCTCGACGGTCCATTCCAGATCCTGCGGCCAGACGTTGCGGCCGTTCACCAGGATCAGGTCCTTGGCCCGCCCGGTGATCACGAGCTGGCCGTCGGCGAAATAGCCGAGGTCGCCGGTGTCGAGCCAGCCGTCCGGCGAGATGGTCTCGGCGGTCGCCTCCGGCTCGCGGAAATACTCGCGCATCAGGCTCGGGCCGCGCGCGAAGACGCGGCCCACGCGCCGTTCCGGCAGGCTGGCGCCGTCGGGCGAGCGCACCTCGATCTCATGGTCGGGCAGCGCGGGGCCGCACAACACGAACTCGCGCGAGCGGGCGCCCTCGGCCTCGGGCGGCGTCGCGACGCCCTCGCTCTCCAGTCGGTCGAGATCGACGGTCTCGGCCCTGAGGCCCTCGCCGAGCGGCGCGAAGGTCAGCGCCAGCGTCGCCTCGGCCATGCCGTAGCTCGCCACGTAGCGGTCGAGGTCGAAGCCATGGCGGCGGAACCGGTCGGCGAAGCGCCGCAGCACGTGCGGCCGGATCATGTCGCCGCCGATGCCGGCGCAGCGCCAGGACGACACGTCGAGATCGCCGAGATCGAGGGTCGCGGCGCGCTGCGCGCTGAGCTCGAAGCCGAAGCTCGGGCTGTAGGAGATCGTCGCCTTGTAGCGGGCGATCAACTCGAGCCAGAGCAGCGGCCGGCGGGCGAAGTCGCGGGTCGCGAGGTAGTCCACCGTGAGCCCCGCCACGATCGGCGTCAGCATGAAGCCGACCAGACCCATGTCGTGGTAGAACGGCAGCCACGAGACGCAGCGGTCGCCCTCGCGCACCACCAGCCCGTGGCGGCTGATGCCGGTCGCGTTCGCCATCAGGGCGCGGTGCGTGACGCAGATGCCCTTCGGGAAGCGCGTGCTGCCGGAGGAGAACTGCAGATAGGCGAAATCGTCGAGCGCGGGCCGCGACAGCTCGCCCGGCGCGGGCTCCACCGCGGCCAGGTCCTCAATGGTCCCGACCAGCGCGAGCGGCAGGCCGGCGGCAGCCTCGACCAGCCAGTCCCGCATCGCCGCCGGCGCGAAGGCGGCGTGCGCGTCGGCGCATTCGATCATGCGGCGGACATGCGCCAGATAGGCCTCGCGGCCGCCGAACGCCATCGGCAGGGGCATCGGCGCTGGCACGATGCGGGCGTAGCTGCAGGCGAAGAACAGCCGAACGAAGTCCGGCTCCGTGTCGGCGATCAGCGCGACGCGGTCGCCGGGCTTCAGCCCCGCGCCGAGCAGCCGGGCGGCGAGCGCCTGCGCGTCGGCGACGAGCTGCGAATAGGGCAGGGCGGTGGTCAGCACGCCCTTGCCGGAATGGAAGTTGAAGCCCTCCGGGCTCAGCGCGGCCGCCTCGAGCGCGTCCAGGATGGTGCGGTCCGCGTCCGCCGCGGTCGCCTTCGAGAGGGCGGGCTCGGCGAGATCAGTCATTCGAAATCCTCGTTGAGAGACCGCTGCGGCCGCCGTCAGGCGACTCCGTCAGCGGCTGCGCGCGCGGCTTCGTCGTCGGTGGCGGTCGACCATCCCGAGCCCGGCCTGTCAATCGCGACAAGCCGGCCGCGCTCCAGCCGGACCACCATGTCGGAGGCCCGCTCCCAGGCGGGCTGATGAGAAATCGCCAGGACGGTGAGGCCGGTCGAGCGGGCGAGCTCGATGACGTTGCGGACGATGTTGGCCTCGGTCTCGGGATCGAGCGCGGTGGTGGCCTCATCGAGGATCAGAAGCTTCGGGCGGTGGATCAGCGCGCGCGCGATCGCGATGCGCTGCCGCTGTCCGCCCGAGAGCCGTGCGCCGCGCTCGCCCAGCACCGTGTCGAGCCCCTCGGGGAGGCTCGCGACGAAGCCCGCGGCGCCCGCGCCGGCGAGCGCCCGCGCGACGTCCTCGTCGGAATAGTCGGGATTGCCGAGCGTCAGGTTGGCGCGCAGCGTGTCGTGGAACAGGATCAGCTCCTGCGGCACGTAGCCGATCATCCGCCGCCACGCGGCGAGGTCGATCTCCGGCAGCGGCTGGCCGTCGATCAGCACCACCCCGCTGCTCGCCTCGTGAAGCCCGAGCAGCACGTCGACGGTCGTGGTCTTGCCGGCGCCCGAGGGGCCGGTGAGCGTGGTGACGGAGCCCCTGCCGATCTCGAAGCTGACGTCGCTGAGGATCGGCGCGCCGTCGATCGCGCAGGAGACGTCGCGGAACGCGATGCCCCGCTCGAGGCTCGGCGGCCGGCCGCCGGAGTCGGATTCGCGCATGGCGCGGGCGCCGTCGATCATGTTGGCGATCGCCGAGAACGCCGCCTGCGCGATCCGCACCGCCTGCAGCGCCTGCTGGGCCTTGCCGATCGAGGTCACGACGCGGGCGAGCACCAGCGCCATGACGAGCACGTGGCCGGGCGACATGCCCCACAGGCCGACCGCGACATAGATCGTGCCGGCCAGGAAGATGGCGAGGAACGGCTCCTGCAGCGCCTTGTTGGCCTCGCGGGCGAAGGACTGCTTCACCTGCGCGCGGCGGATGCGGTTGGCGTCGCGCTCGAACAGCGCCTGGAACCGCGCGTGGCGGCCCATCGCCTTCATGGGCTTGATGCCGACCAGCAGGTCGACGAGGCCGGCGACGAGCGCGCGGATGTGCCGCTTCTGCTTGCGCGCGGTGCGCTTGGCGATGGTGATGAAGCGGTTGAGCGTCAGCACCATCAGCAGGCCGATGCCGAGCGACAGCAGGCCGAGCCGCCACGAGATCAGCGTGGCGACCACCACATAGGTCGCGACCTGGATGGCCTCCGCCGAGAACCGGGCGGCGGCGTTGTACGCCTCGCCGGCCTGGCTGGACTCGGCGCTGAGCGCGGCCGAGAAGCGGCCGACCGGCTGGCGCACGTAATAGCCCCAGCGGGCGGCCAGCAGCGCGTCGATCAGGTCGAGGCGCATCTTGTTGGCGACGTCGGCGGTGGCCTGGCCGACCCGGTACATCGCGAGCAGCGTAAGCGCCGCCTTGATCAGCATGCCGCCGACCAGCAGCGACAGGAAGAAGCCGAGCGTCGGCTCCAGCCCCATGCCTTCGATGACCTGGACGATCTGGCCGCTGACGCCCTTGGGCGCGCCGCCCTCCGGGCCGATGGCCGACAGCAGCGGCAGCAGGCTCGCGACGCCGAGGCCCTCGGCGACGCCGGCGAACACCAGGCAGCCCAGGATGGCGAGCGTCCGCCGGAGCGGGATGACGGTCACGATGCGGCGCAGCGTGTAAAGCGGCGCCTTCCGCTGTTTCAACGGCGTATCGTGCTCAGAGGCGATCGACATGGCGGCCTTGTTCGAGGCGGCGCGGCCGCGCCGGGGACGGGCGGCGGGCCGCTCGTCGTGCGGAGCTTCTCCTATGGGGAAAAGCGCCGCGCCTCAAGCCGAGCCGCTTGACCTTCGCGTTGACGAGGCGCCGTCGCGGCCGCATTGAGGGCCAGGCGGGCCGCGGTCCCGCGCGTCCCGACGAAAGCGTCATGCCCCAAGGCCACCAGCGGACCGGCCCGACGATCTGGCTGCTCACCGACGACCGACCCGGAAACCGCACGCAGGTGCTCGGCGCGGCGCGCGCGCTCGGCCTGCCGGCCG
>NZ_JBJKEX010000017.1:0-22536 GCF_045505405.1 Hansschlegelia beijingensis
AGGCCTCGATCGGGCTGCAGCCCGGGCGCGACAAGTCCGGCGCCGTGACGCGCGAGCGCGAGACCGGCACGCTGTCGCTCGAAGGCGTGCGCTGGGCGAAGTGGGCCAAGGGGCCGGAGCAGGGCCGGGCGGTCAAGACGGTGTCGCAGGTCGTGAAGCCGGGCGACGTGATCTATGTCGAGCCGGCCAAGGAGGGCTCTTCGGAGTATCGCCTCCGGCAGATCCCGGACATCTCCGGCGGCCTGGTGGCCATGGACCCGTACACCGGCAGCGTGCTCGCGCTCGCCGGGGGGTTCTCCTACGACGAGAGCCAGTTCAACCGCGCCACCCAGGCGCTCAGGCAGCCAGGCTCGGCGTTCAAGCCGTTCATCTACGCGGCGGCGCTCGACAATGGCTACACGCCCTCCAGCGTCGTGCTCGACGGGCCGATCGAGATCGACCAGGGGCCGGGCATCGGCATCTGGAGGCCCGAAAACTACGGCAAGAAGTTCTACGGCCCCCAGACCCTCCGCTTCGGAATCGAGAAGTCGCGCAACGTCATGACGGTGCGCCTCGCCCAGGACATGGGCATGCCGTTGATCTCCGAATACGCGCGCAGGTTCGGCGTGATGGAAGATCTTCCGCCCTACCTGTCGATGGCGCTCGGCGCCGGGGAGACGACCGTTCTTCGGATGACGGCCGCCTATTCGATGTTCGCGAACGGCGGCAAGCGCGTGACGCCGAGCGTGATCGACCGGATCCAGGACCGTACGGGAAAGACGATCTACCGGCATGACGACCGGCAGTGCCTCGGCTGCACGGCGACCGCCTGGGCCGGCCAGGACGAGCCGAAGCTGGTCGACGGCCGCGAGCAGGTGCTGGACCCGATGACCGCCTATCAGATCACCTCCATGATGGAGGGCGTCGTTCTGCGCGGCACCGGGACCGCAGTGAAGGCGGTGGGCAAGCCGATCGCGGGCAAGACGGGCACCACCAACGACTACAAGGACGCCTGGTTCGTCGGCTTCTCGCCCGATCTCGTGGTGGGCGTCTATCTTGGCTACGACAAGCCGCATTCGCTGGGGAGCGGCGAGACCGGCGGCTCCGTCGCCGCGCCGGTGTTCACCGAGTTCATGAAGGCCGCGCTGGCCGACAAGCCCGCCACCCCCTTCCGCGTGCCGCCCGGCATCAAGCTCATCCGCATCAACCCCACGTCGGGCATGCGCGCGTCCGCTGGCGATCCGAAGGTCATCCTGGAGGCGTTCAAGCCGGGGACGGCGCCTGCGGACAGCTACTCGATCATCGGACAGGCCGCGCCGTCGGATCGGCCGCAGGTCGTGACCCCGGAGGCCGACCGGGCGGTGCGCACAGGCACCGGCGGGCTGTACTGAGCGGCAGGCCTGTTGGCGCGGGACGATAAGCACGAGGTCGACCTCCGCCGCGTCGTCACCGCGGTGGCGTTGCTCAACCTCGGCTATTTCGGCGTCGAGATCGCAGTCGCGCTGGCGATCGGGTCGGTGTCGCTGTTCGCCGACAGCGTCGACTTCCTCGAGGACGCCTCCGTCAATCTTCTGATCCTGATGGCGCTCGGATGGTCGCTGAAGGCGCGCGCGCGTGTCGGCATGCTGCTCGCCGCGATCCTGCTCGCGCCAACCGCCGCCACCCTCTGGACTGCGTGGGACAAGTTCTGGGATCCGGCGGTTCCGGCCCCGATCGCCCTGACGCTCGCGGGCGGCGGCGCGCTGCTCGTGAACCTCGTCTGCGCGCTCATGCTGGCCCGCTGGCGCAGCCACGGCGGCAGCCTCACGCGCGCCGCCTTCCTGTCCGCCCGTAACGACGTCGCCGCCAATGTCGGCATCGTGGCGGCCGGAGCCGCGACCTACGCGCTGCACTCGCCGTGGCCGGACCTCGTCGTGGGACTGGCGATCGCGGCGATGAATCTCGACGCCGCGCGCGAGGTCTGGGAGGCCGCCGGCGAGGAACGCCGCGCGGCGGCCTGAGCCCGATCAGCCCTCGGTTTCTTCCAGAGTGAGAATCGTGGGGGCCGCCGGCGAATAGTTTGGGATGTCGGCCACGGCGGCCTGTCCCTCGGGCGATCCGAGAGCCGCCTGGATCGCGTCGACGCTGTCGAACGTACCCACGAACACCCAGAAGAACGCGCCGTCCGCTCCGTCGATGCCCTTTGCGGGTCCATAGCTGAAGCGACGAAGGCCGGGCATCTTCTGCACGAGAGGCATGTGCACCGAGCGGAAATGCTGGTCGAACTGCGCCGGATCAGCGGGCTTGGGATACATCACGATGAGCTTGGTCAAGGTCGTCTCCATGTTGGAGCGCACCATCTAGAGCTCGCCCCAGGCATTTCCCACCCGCGGCCGACGAAAGCGCCGAGCGCTCGGCTGGCGGTTTACAGAGACCCGCCCGGCCGCTACCAGTCCCCGCCTCATCCACCCGAACACTCCGGAATCCGCACTGGCCATGCGCGCCGAAATCGAAACCCTCGTTCAGGACATCGAGCAGTCAGTCGGGCTGCTGAGGAGGCATCTTTGACTGGGATCAGTCCCAGTCCCGCCTCGAAGAGCTGAATCACGTCGCCGAGGATCCCGCGCTTTGGGAGGACCCCGAGCGCGCCCAGAAGATCATGCGCGAGCGCACGGCGCTCGACGACGCGATGAGCGGCGTCATCCGCATCGAGCGCGAGCTCAAGGACAACATCGAACTGATCGAACTCGGCGAGATGGAGGGCGACGAGACCATCGTCGCCGACGCCGAGAAGGCGCTTAGGGCGCTGAAGGAGGAGACCGGTCGGCGGCAGCTCGAATCGCTGCTCTCGGGCGAGGCCGACGCGTTCGACACCTTCCTGGAGGTCCACCCCGGAGCTGGCGGCACCGAAAGCCAGGACTGGGCCGAGATGCTGCTGCGCATGTACACGCGGTGGGCCGAGCGGCGCGGCTTCAAGATCGAAGTCGTCGACCATCAGAACGGCGAACAGGCCGGCATCAAGTCAGCGACGCTGCAGATCAAGGGCCACAACGCCTATGGCTGGCTCAAGACCGAGGCCGGCGTCCATCGCCTGGTGCGCATCTCTCCGTTCGACTCGAACGCGCGCCGTCAGACGAGCTTCGCGTCCATCGACGTCTACCCGGTGATCGACGACAGCATCAAAATCGAGATCAACGAGTCTGACGTGCGCGTCGACACGATGCGTTCGGGCGGCGCCGGCGGGCAGCACGTCAACAAGACGGAATCGGCCGTCCGCCTGGTCCACAACCCGACGGGTATCATGGTGGTCAGCCAGGGCGACCGCTCGCAGCACAAGAACCGCGCGACCGCGTGGGACATGCTGCGCGCCAAGCTTTACGAGCGCGAGCTGAAGATCCGCGAGGAGGCCGCCGCCGCAGACCAGGCTGCCAAGACGGACATCGGCTGGGGCCACCAGATCCGCTCCTACGTGCTGCAGCCCTATCAGCTCGTGAAAGACCTGCGGACCGGTCACACCTCCACCTCGCCGCAGGACGTGCTGGACGGTGACCTCGACGACTTCATGGAGGCCACGCTCGCGCAGCGCGCCTATGGCGGCGCGGCGGAGGAGGTCGAGGACGTCGACTGATCAGGCGGCTCCGGCCGTCACAAAGCCTCTTCTCAGCGTCCGGCCGCAGCCAGCATGCGGCCGGCGTTGAGAAAGCGGAACGGGTCGACCGCCTCTCCGTGCACGCGGGTCTCATAGTGCAGGTGGGGCCCGGTCGAGCGCCCCGTGGAGCCGACGCGGCCGAGGGTCGTGCCGAGCCTCACCGCCTGGCCGGGCGACACGGCGATCGAGGACAAGTGCCCGTAGCGGGTCGTGAGGCCGCCGCCGTGGTCTATCTCCACCATGTTGCCATAGCCTCCGGTCGGAGCGGCCACGGTGACCTGGCCGGCTGCCGTCGCCTTGACGGTCTCGCCGTAGCCCTCTTCGAAATCGACGCCCGCGTGAAAGGCGGCCCGCCCCAGGAACGGGTCGGTTCTGGAGCCGAAACCGCTCGTCACCGAAGCGCCCGGAGCCGGCGTCCTGAGCGGAATTCGGTCAAGGCCACGGTCGAGCGCCTGTACCGCGGCGCGTTCGGCGGCGATCTCCGCCGCCCGCGCGTTGAAGGTGAGGGCGCGCGCCGGCAATGGCTCGAATGGCCCGCCGCGCGCCTTTCCGTCGGCCGGGCCCGGCCTTTTGGCGCCCACCGCGTCATAGACCTTCTCCAGCGTCAGACGACGCTCTCCCGTCCTCGAGGCGACGCTTTCGAGCGCGCGGACCTGCCGCTGCTCCGCTTCGTCCATAGAGGCGGCGAGCCGGTCGGTGAGACTTGAAGCTGGCCGTGGCGACGCCGAGGCTTCGTCCGCGCCGATGTCATCGAGGGCGGCGCGGTGATCCAGCGGTCGGGGCTTCGACGGGTAGACGAGAGAGAGACCGGGCTCGGCCATGTCCGCCCTGACCGGCTCCGTGAGTTCGGCCAGCGTGAGCTGGCGTCGCTCGAGCGCCTCCTGCCGGCCGGCGAGTTCCGCCAGTCGCGCGTCGAGCCGGGCTTTCTCGACCAGTCGCTGCGTCCGGGCGCGCCCGAGCTCGTCTCGCAACGCCGTGATCTGGGCTTCGTAACCCTGTCGAGCGGCGCGGGCGCCGTGCCGGAGTTCGGCGACCACGGTGTCGTGGAACAGCACGTAGGCGCCTGCGCCGACGGACCAGAGCAGAAGCCCGAGGATGACGGCGAAGAGGATGGAGACCCCGTGACGGGGGACGCTCACCGTGATGCGCCGTCCACCGCGCTCTATGACGATGCGCTCGTCGGTAACCCGACGCGGTTGGACGTGAGGGTGAGCGGCCATGTCGTTTCCTGGGATCGCGCCAGGAACACGCTAGATCGTTAGGGTTAATACCCGGCTAAGGTCCGCCTGGCGGCTCACGTCTCCTCCGCCGCCTTCAGAACCTCCTCGGCGTGGCCCGCCACTTTCACCTTGCGCCAGACGCGGGCGACGCGGCCGTCGGCGTCGATCAGAACCGTGGTGCGCTCCACGCCCATGTAGCGGCGGCCGTACATGCTTTTCTCCACCCACACGCCATAGGCCGCGAGCGCCTGCTTCTCCTCGTCGGAGGCGAGCGGAAGGTCGAGGCCGTATTTCGTGCGGAACTTGTCGTGGCTTGCGACGCTATCCGGCGACAGGCCGATCAGCTCCGTTCCGCAGGCGGCGAATCGCGGCATGAGGCGATTGAAGTCGATGGCTTCGCGGGTGCAGCCCGAGGTGTCGTCCTTCGGGTAGAAATACAGAACGATCTTCCGGCCGCGTAGGTCGCTCAGGCGGACCACTCCGCGGCCCGTGACGGGGAGGGCGAAGTCCGGTGCGGCCGAGCCGATGGCCAGGGTGTCCGTCATGGCGTTTTGCTTCCCTTCATGAAAACGCCCGCATAGTCCCGCACGGGCTTGCTGCGGCAAGGTCGATGTCAGAGTTTGCGCCGGCCGCCTCGAAGCCGCGGCGGGTTTCGCCGCAATGGAGGAAGACGACCCGAGCTGATGGCGGAATCGCGCAAACCAGAAACGTCCCGCCCCCGCGCAACCGCGTTGCCCTGGATGGGCAGGAGCCGGAGCGCGCGCCGGGCGGACGGCTTGCCCGCCGCTCCTCGTCCGACTTCGCGCCGCATCCTGAGCCTCGCCGGGGCCGGCGTGCTCGCGATAGCGGTGGCCCTTGCGGCGGCCTGGCTCGCCATCCTCTACATGCCGCTGCCGGCGTCCCAGGTGATTCCGCGCGTGAAGGCCGCCATCCAGGAGCGGCTGGGCGCGGAATACACCGTTGAGATCACGGACGCGCAGCTCCATCGCGGCGTCGACGGCGTCGAGCTCCAGCTGGTCGATCTCGTCGTCTCGAAGGCTGCGGGCGGCCCGGTGGTCGCAAGCGTGCCGCGCGCGGAGCTGCGGCTCGACGGTCTGGGTCTGCTCGGGGGCGAGGTCGGCGTGCGGTCCGTCCACGTGACGAGCCCTCGGCTCGACATGCGCTTTGACGACACTGTCGACGCGGCCTCCAAGAACGCGGACCTTCCCGCCCGGGTGCTGGCGGCGATCGGCGATCTCGACCGCCTGCTGGGGCCGGATGGAGCGGCAGGAGCTCTCGAAGAGGTCGTCGTGACGGACGCGACCCTCCTGGTCGCGCCGCGCAGCCGGGCGCCCCTGGCGCTTGACGGCGTCAATCTGCGGCTGTCGCGCGGGACCGGCGGCGCGATCGCCCTCACCGCATCTTCCGCCCGAGGAGACGATCGCTGGACGACCGCCGTGACGGTCACGTCCGCGGCCGCCGACAAGGCGCGGGTGATCGACGTCGGGCTCGAGAACGTGAACCTCGCGCCCTACTCGGCGCCGCTCGCCGAAAAGGCCGGCGCGGCCCCGGTCGCAGGGCGCGTGTCGGGACACCTCAACGCCGAGATCGGCGGCGACGGCAAGCTGTTGGCCGGAGACGGCCGGCTGGACGCCCGCATGTTGCAGATCTCGCTCCCCGGTCCTCCCGCGCCAGCGCCCCCGCGACAGATGACGCTCGACCGCGTGCAGATGGCGCTTCGCTGGGACCCTGCCGCGCGGACGCTTCGGCTCGAACCGTCCCAGATCAGGGGGCCGGGAGGGCAGATGAGCTTCGTGGGCTCGCTTGGCGCTCCGGACAAGCCCGGCGATCCCTGGCTCGCGCAACTTCAGGGCAGCGACATTCTGCTGTCCGGAGAAAGCCCGAGCGACGCGCCCTTGCGGCTGGACCGGATCGAGGTCCAGGCGCAGTTCGAGCCCACGGCCGGCGTTCTCGAGATCGGAAAAGCGCAGATTCTCGGTCCGACGGCCGGAGCGGCCGTGAGCGGTCTGATCACGTTCGAGGGCGAAAGTCCGGCGGTGCGCCTTGGCGTCGTCAGCTCGCCAATGCCGGCCTCGGCGGTGAAACGGCTCTGGCCGAACTTCCTGGCGAGCTCTGTGCGAAGCTGGATCGTCGAGAATGTCAGCGCCGGTCGCGTGGACTCGGTCTCCCTGACCCTCGACATACCGGCCGGGACGCTGGCGCAGATGGGGCCGCACGACCCGCTTCCTCCCGGCTCGATGGACCTCGACATCCGCTTCACGGACGGCGTCCTGCGCGGCCGGCCGGGAATGCCGTGGATTGAGGGCGCCAAGGGGAAGGTGACCGCGAGCGCCCGGCGTGTCGACGTCCTGATCGACCAGGCCTATGTCGCGGATCCGGGCGAGGAGGGCGCCTTGTCGGTGACGAACGTGCGGTTCGTCGTGCCCGAACTTGGTCTCCGGTATCCGCCAGCGACGGTGAACCTGAAGATGGACGGCTCGCTCCGGCGGACGCTGTCGATGGTCTCGTCCGGAGCCTTCGGGCGCAACCCGCTGCCGAGTCAGCTGCAGATTTCGAACGTGTCGGGCCGCATCTCGGCGGACGTCGCGGTCAATATGGAGCTCGACCACGAGGAAGCCGGCCCGCCGCCCGTCATCAACGTCGCCGCAGACATGCGCGACGTGAAGATCACTGACCTTTTCGCTGGCCGCAGCTTCGAGAAGGGCGCGTTCCAGCTCAAGGTCGCGGACGGGCCGCCGACCCTGACCGGAAGCGGCTCGGTGCGTGGCGCTCCCGCGACCGTCTCGATGCTGGAGGAGGCCTCCCCCGCGGGCGGGCCGGCGAGACGGAAACTCGCGGTGACGCTGACGGCGGACGCCGCTGACCTAACGCGCCTCGGATTCGACGTTTCGGGCTCCCTTCGCGGAGCCGTGCCGCTCTCGGCGGAGCTCTACCTTGACGAGCCGAGCGCGCCGATGACGGTCACGGCCGACCTCGCCAAGGTGGGCATCGACGGCGTGGTGCCGGGATTCGTGAAGCCCGCGGGTCGCCCCGGACGGCTGAGCTTCAAGGTCGAGCGCAGTCCCGAGAAAACCGTCGTGCGGGACTTCGTGCTCGAGAGCGGCGACAGGAGCGTCCGGGGCGCGATCGAGTTCGGCCCCAAGGGCGATCTCATTTCCGCGACGCTGCCGATCTACCGGCCCGCCTCCGGCGACGACGCGCGCGTCGAGATCGACAAGGGCCGCGGCGGGGTCACCAAGGTCGCGGTGCAGGGCGCTGCGCTCGATCTCAAGCCGCTGATGGACGCCTATCGCAAGCAGACCTCCGAGGCGACCGGCCCGGCGGGCCGCGGCGACGCAGTCGGCGGCGCGACGAAGAATCTGGACGTGACCGCGAAGCTCGGCACCGGGCTGGGCTACGGCGGCGAGGCGGTCGCTGGGCTGGACCTGAAGCTTGGCGTGCGGGACGGCAAGGTGGTGGACGCCGATGGGTCCGGGCGGATCGGAGCTGGCGCGATCAAGCTCTCGACCGGCGAAGGCGGCCGGCTGAACCTGGCTGGCGGGGACGCCGGCGCGGCGCTGCGTTTCGCGGATCTCTACGGTCGGGTGGACGGCGGCTCGTTCGTCCTCGCCGCCTCCCTTTCCGGGGGCCCGGGAGTGCTGCGCATTCACGACTTCTCGGTGCGGAACGAGAATGCGCTTGAGCGCGTGAGGCGCACGACGGGCGCGGACAGCGCGACGCCGGCCCCCGCGCGAGGCGGAGCCACCCGCTTCGATCGCCTCAAGGTGGACTTCGTGCAGGGCGGCGGTCGAATAGCGGTGAAGGAGGCGGTCGTTTACGGCCCTCAGCTCGGCGCGACACTCGATGGCGACGTGAACTACGCCGCCGACGCCGTCGACCTCGTCGGCACATTCGTGCCGGTCTACGCCCTCAACAACCTGTTCAGCCGCGTGCCTCTGTTCGGGGCGCTGCTCGGCGGCGGCGAGCATGGCGGCCTGCTCGGGGTGACCTTCAGGGTCCGGGGCCGCACCGCGGCCCCGACGATCACCATCAACCCGATGTCCGCCGTGGCGCCGGGCTTCATGCGCAAGCTCTTCGAGTTCCGGCAGGACGGGCGGCCCGACAACGCTCCGGCCGCGGCCGGAGCCGGCACCGCCACCCAGCGCTGACGGGGCCGCGCTGTCAGGCGCGCGGCCGGATGAGCACGTGCTTCTTGCGGCCAAGCGACAGCTTGATCACGCCCTCCGGCGTCAGATCCGCGGCCGTGAGGGTCGCGCGCTCGTCGGTCACCTGACGGTCGTTCACCCGCAGTCCGCCGCCCTTGGCCTGGCGGCGCGCCTCGCCATTGGACGCGACCAGCCCCGTGACCTCAGAGAAGGCTGTCAGCACGCCGATGCCGGCGCGGAGCGCCTCGGGATCGATCTCGACCGTCGGAAGCGTGTCGGCGAGGGCGCCTTCCTCGAACGTCTTCCGGGCCGTCGCTTCAGCCTCCTCCGCCGCGGCGCGTCCATGGACGATCGCCGTCGCTTCGGTGGCCAGGACCTTCTTGGCCTCGTTGATCTCCGAGCCCTGCAGGGCGCCGAGCCGGTCGATCTCGATCAGCGGCAGGTCGGTGAAGAGCTTCAGGAAGCGGACGACGTCCTCATCCTCGGTGTTCCGCCAGTACTGCCAGAACACGTAGGGGCTCGCCATGTCGGCGTTGAGCCAGACGGCGCCGCCGGCGGTCTTGCCCATCTTGGCGCCGGAAGCGGTGGTGATGAGGGGGCAGGTGAGGGCGAAGAGCTGCGCGCCGTCGACGCGGCGGCCGAGCTCGATGCCGTTGATGATGTTGCCCCACTGGTCGGAGCCGCCCATCTGCAGCCGACAGTCGTAGCGCCGCCTGAGCTCCAGGAAATCATAGGCCTGGAGGATCATGTAGTTGAACTCGAGGAACGAGAACGGCTGCTCCTGCTCGAGCCGCGACTTCACGCTGTCGAAGCTCAGCATCCGGTTGACCGAGAAGTGGCGGCCGATCTCGCGCAGGAAGGGAACGTACTCCAGCCGATCGAGCCATTCTGCGTTGTCGACCATGATCGCGTCGGCGGCGCCGTCGCCGAACGACATGAACTGCTTGAAGACCGACTTGATGGTCTCCTTGTTGGCCTTGATCTGGGCGTCGTCGAGAAGCGGGCGCTGCTCGTTGCGGAACGAGGGATCGCCGATCTTCGTGGTGCCCCCGCCCATCAGCACGATCGGCTTGTGCCCGGTCTGCTGAAGCCTGCGCAGCATCATGATGTTGGCCATGTGGCCCACGTGCAGGCTCGGCGCCGTCAGGTCGTAACCGATATACGCGGTGACCGGCCCCTCGACTGCGAGCGCGTCGAGCGCGGCTGCGTCAGAGATCTGATGGATCTGCCCGCGTTGGTCGAGCAGGCGCAGGAAGTCGGACTTGTAGGAGGTCATCGGCACGCCGGTCGCTGGAAAGGCGTCCGGATTCCACGTTTTTCGTGCAAAGTCACGCAATGGGATTCGGGAGTCCGCGCATGCGCGCGATCGGACTGATGAGCGGCACCTCCTTTGACGGGGTCGATGTCGCCCTTGTCGAGACCGACGGCGAGCGGATCGAACGTCTCGGCCCGAGCGGCTACCACCCCTATGATCCAGCCGCGCGCGCGACCCTCTCTAGGGCCGTCGCGGAAACGGCCTCCATGACCGATAGGAACGCGCGGCCGGGGGTTCTCGGCGTCGCCGAGGCGATCGTCACGGGCGCGCACCGCATCGCGGTCGAGCAGTTCCTGGCCGCCCACGACATCGCGCGCTCCGAGATCGATGTCATCGGCTTCCACGGGCAAACAGTCCTGCACCGCCCAGAGATCGGCCTGACGGTGCAGATCGGAGACGGCGAAGCCCTGGCGCGGGCGCTCGGCCGGCCCGTCGTCTATGATTTCCGCGCCGCGGATGTCGCCGCAGGCGGGCAGGGGGCGCCGCTCGCTCCGACGATCCACCCCGTGCTGACCTACGATCTCGGTCTTCCCCGGCCGCTCGCCGTGCTGAATCTCGGCGGCGTCGGCAACGTCACCTTCATCGGCGAGGACGGTGAACTGGTGGCGTTCGACACCGGGCCGGCCAACGCGCTGATGGATGACCGCGTGGCTCGGGAGACCGGCGAGGCGTTCGACCGGGACGGAGCGGTCGCCGGGGCGGGACGCGTTCATGACGACGCGTTGCAGCGCCTCATGGCGCACCCTTATTTCGAGCTGCCGCCGCCGAAATCCCTCGACCGCAACGCGTTCGACGCATCGATCACGGATCAGCTCTCGCTGGCTGACGCTCTCGCCACTCTTGCGGCCTTCACCGCGGCCAGCGTGGCGCGGGCCGCCGCGCAGCTGCCGCGGGCTCCTGCCGCCTGGATCGTGGCGGGCGGAGGCGCGCGCAACCCGACGCTGCTGCGGATGCTCAGCGAACGACTGGATGCGAAGCTGCAGACTGCGGACGAGGTCGGGCTCTCGGGCGACGCGCTGGAGGCGCAGGCTTTTGCGGTGCTGGCGGTGCGAAGCCTCAGAGGCCTTCCGCTGAGCTATCCCGGCACGACCGGAGCTCCCCGCCCGATGACGGGCGGGGTTCTGGCGCGACCTTAGGAAACAGTCTGCAGCGCTGCCGCAGCCCACGTCGGCTGTTCAGGCGGCGTCTTCGTCCTTGGGCGCCGGGAGCGCCGGGGCGGCCTCCGGCTCCTCGATCGGGCCGAGGCGCTTGTCGAGATAGGCGTTCACCTCGACCAGAAGTTCGTCGATGCGATTCTCGAAGAAGTGGTTCGCGCCCGGGATCACCGACTGATCGATGACGATGCCCTTCTGGGTCTTCAACTTCTCGATCAGGGTCTGCACGTCGCGCATGGGCGCCACGCGGTCCTGATCGCCGTTCACGAACAGGCCGGACGAGGGACACGGCGCCAGGAACGAGAAATCGAAGCGGTTGGCGGGCGGCGCGACCGAGATGAAGCCTTCCACCTCGGGGCGCCGCATCAGCAGCTGCATGCCGATCCAGGCGCCGAACGACACGCCGGCGATCCAGCAGGCTCGCGCGTCCGGGTTCAGGCTCTGCGCCCAGTCGAGCGCCGACGCCGCGTCCGAAAGCTCGCCCGAGCCGTGGTCGAAGGAGCCCTGGCTGCGGCCCACTCCGCGGAAATTGAAGCGCAGGACCGAAAATCCGCGGTTCAGAAACGCGTAGTAGAGATTGTAGACGATCTGGTTGTTCATCGTGCCCCCGAACTGCGGGTGCGGGTGCAGGATGAGAGCGATCGGCGCGCGGCGCTTCTTGGCGGGGTGGTAGCGGCCCTCGAGCCTGCCGGCAGGTCCGCTGAAGATCACCTCGGGCATTGTTGGTTCCCTGAATTCCTGGCGCGCCCGCCGATGATCGTCTTGCGCGGGCGAGCGGCCGTCTCTAGCACGGAAGAACCTCTGGAAGGCAAGGATCGCGCGCCGGTCCCTCATCTAGTGCGCGGACGGCGAGCGCGAAAGGAGCGTCGCTCATGAACGGCGGACGCGTCTATCTCGACCACAACGCCACGACCGCCGCGCGGCCCGCCGTGATCGCGGTGATGTCCGAGGTCTTGTCGGCGGTCGGCAATCCCTCCTCTGTTCACGCCGAAGGCCGCGCCAAGCGCCGGATCGTCGAGCAGGCGCGCGAGAAAGTGGCGGCGCTGGTCGGCGGCGATCCGGCCTGCGTGACATTCACCAGCGGTGGAACCGAAGCCTCGAACCTGGCGCTCAGTCCCACGGTCCGCGACGCGCGTGACCCCCGCCCGGTGACGCGCCTGTTCGTCTCGGCGATCGAGCACCCCGCGGTTGCGGCGGGCGCCCGCTTTCCAAAAGCCGCGGTCGAGACCATCCCGGTGAACGCGGATGGGCTCGTCGATCTCCAGGCGATCGACGCCGCCTTCGCCCGGCGCGCCGCCGAACGCCCCCAGGAGCGCGCCATGCTCGCGCTGATGCTCGCCAACAACGAGACAGGGGTGATCCAGCCGGTCGCGGAGGCCTGCGAGATCGCCCGGCGCTTTGGCGGGCTGGTGCATGTCGACGCCGTGCAGGCGGCCGGCAAGATCCCCGTCGACATCGTGGCGCTCGGCTGCGACTTCCTTGCGCTCGCGGCCCACAAGTTCGGCGGCCCGGCCGGCGTCGGCGCCCTGGTGCGGGCGGATGAGCGTCTGCATGTCGAGGAGCCGGTGGTCCGCGGCGGCGGGCAGGAGAAGGGGTGGCGGGCCGGAACCGAGAACGTCGCCGGCGTCGCGGGTCTCGGCGTCGCCGCCGCGGAGGCGCTATCGGGATTGGACGCCTTCCGGAGCCTCGCCGAGCTGCGGGATTCGCTTGAGGCCGGGCTGCGGCGGCTGGGAGAGGTGACCATCTTCGGCGAGCGCGCGCCGCGTCTGCCCAACACGTCCTGTTTTGCGGCGCGCGGCGTCTCGTCGGCGCGGGCGATGATCGCGCTCGACCTCGCCGGAATTGCGGTTTCCGCAGGCTCGGCATGCTCTTCAGGCAGAACCAAAGCCTCTGCGGTTCTTGACGCTATGGGCGTGGATCACAATCTGTCGTCAGGAATGCTGCGCGTCAGCTTCGGCTGGCCCTCGGGTCCAGAGGACGGCGAGCGTTTCCTCGCCGCGTGGGCGGATCTGCTGCAGCCGCGCGAGCGAGGACCCTCCACCTCGGCGGCTTAGTCACCGGAAGACGTTTCCGCTGACGCCGAAGCCCTGCTAGAAGAACCCTAACGACAGCCGCAGGCGCACTGCGGCCGATGGAGCAAGAGAATGCCGGCAGTTCAGGAGACGGTAGCCCGGGTGCGGTCGATCGACGTCGACCAGTACAAGTACGGCTTCGTCACCGACATCGAGTCCGACCGCGCCGAAAAGGGCCTCACGGAAGACACCGTGCGGTTCATTTCGGCGAAGAAGGAAGAGCCGGAGTGGATGCTCGAGTGGCGTCTGGACGCCTATCGCCGCTGGCGGACCATGACCGAGCCGACCTGGGCGAGGGTAGATTATCCGCCAATCGATTACGAAGAGCTCTACTACTACTCGGCGCCGAAATCGTTCGTCGCGCCGAAGACGCTGGACGACGTCGATCCCGAACTGCTGCGCACCTACGAGAAGCTGGGCATCCCGCTGAGGGAGCAGGAGGTGCTCGCCGGCGTGGAGCAGCGGCGCGTCGCGGTCGACGCGGTCTTCGACAGCGTTTCGGTCGCGACCACGTTCAAGGCCGAGCTGGCGCGGGCCGGAGTGATCTTCTGTCCGATCTCGGAGGCGATCCGCGAGCATCCGGAGCTGGTGAAGAAATATCTCGGCTCGGTCGTCCCCACGTCCGACAATTTCTTCGCGACCCTGAACTCCGCGGTCTTCTCGGACGGTTCCTTCGTCTACATCCCGAAGGGCGTGCGCTGCCCGATGGAGCTGTCGACCTATTTCCGCATCAATGAGCGCAACACCGGCCAGTTCGAGCGTACGCTCATCATCGCCGACGAGGGCTCCTATGTGAGCTACCTCGAGGGCTGCACCGCGCCGATGCGCGACGAGAACCAGCTCCACGCCGCGGTCGTCGAGCTCGTCGCGCTCGACGACGCCGAGATCAAGTACTCGACCGTCCAGAACTGGTACCCGGGCGACGCCGAGGGCAGGGGCGGGATCTACAACTTCGTCACCAAGCGCGGCGATTGCCGCGGCAAGAACTCGAAGATCTCCTGGACCCAGGTGGAGACCGGCTCGGCCATCACCTGGAAATATCCGAGCTGCATCCTGCGCGGGGACGGCAGCCGCGGCGAGTTCTATTCGATCGCGATCTCGAACGGCCGCCAGCAGGTCGATTCCGGCACCAAGATGATCCATCTCGGGCGGAACACGACGTCCAAGATCATCTCGAAGGGCATCTCGGCCGGGCGCTCCAACAACACCTATCGTGGGCTGGTCTCGGCGCATCGCAAGGCCACCAACGCCCGCAACTTCACGAACTGCGACTCCCTGCTGATCGGCGACAAGTGCGGAGCCCATACCGTTCCGTATCTCGAGGCCAAGACCTCGAGCGCCGTGTTCGAGCACGAGGCGACGACGTCGAAGATCTCCGACGACCAGATGTTCTACTGCCAGCAGCGCGGGCTGTCCGAAGAGGAGGCGGTGGCGCTCATCGTCAACGGCTTCGTCAAGGACGTCCTGCAGCAACTGCCGATGGAGTTCGCGGTCGAGGCGCAGAAGCTGATCTCGATCTCGCTCGAAGGCAGCGTCGGCTGACAGGTGGAAGTCGGCCCCGGCGGCCGTCCGGCCGCTCCGGGATCGCACGGCATGATACTCGCCCATTGCGGGCGCATACCGGCGGCTCCGCTCGTCCGGCATGACGAAGGGTAGGAACGGAAGAAAATGCTCTCGATCAAGAACCTGCACGCCTCAATTGAGGACAAGCAGATCCTCCGGGGGCTCGATCTTGAGGTCAAAGCCGGCGAGGTCCACGCCATCATGGGGCCGAACGGCTCCGGCAAGTCGACGCTGAGCTACGTGCTGGCCGGCAAGGACGACTACGAGGTCACGGAAGGCTCCGCGACGCTGGACGGCCAGGACCTCTTCGCGATGGAGCCGGACGAGCGCGCCGCCGCCGGGCTCTTCCTCGCGTTCCAGTACCCGCTCGAGATTCCCGGCGTCGCCACCATGACGTTCCTGAAGACCGCGCTGAACGCCCAGCGGCGCGCCCGTGGCGAAGCTGAGCTGCCGACGCCCCAGTTCATGAAGCTGGTGCGCGAAAAGGCCGACTCGCTCAGCATTTCCACGGAGATGCTGAAGCGCGGCCTCAACGTCGGCTTCTCGGGCGGCGAGAAGAAGCGGAACGAGGTTCTGCAGATGGCGCTGCTGGAGCCTAAGCTCTGCGTCCTCGACGAGACCGATTCCGGCCTCGACATCGACGCGCTCAGAATCGTGTCGCAGGGCGTCAACGCGTTGCGGGCGCAGAACCGCTCCTTCGTGGTCATCACGCACTACCAGCGACTGCTCGACCACATCGTTCCGGACGTCGTTCATGTCATGGCGAAGGGCAGGATCGTCCGCACCGGCGGCCCCGAACTCGCCCATGAGCTTGAGGCGCGTGGCTACGCCGATTACGTCGAAGAAGCGGCTTGAGGACCGATCACGCGATGAACGCGGAAGTCCGCCCGATACGCACGGCCGCTGAGTCCGGCCTGATCGAAGCCTTCGAGGCCGCGCGGCCGCGCGAGGACGCGTTCCGCGCCTTCGCGGCCAAGGGCTTGCCGAACCGGCGCGTGGAGGATTGGAAGTATACCGACCTCCGCGCGATGATGCGGGAAGCCAGGCCGCTCGTTGTCACCCTTTCCGACGCCGACGTGGCTGCTTCGCGTGATCTGCTGCCGTTCGGCGACGTGGATGCGGTGCGCATCGTGTTCGTCAATGGCCGCCTGGCGCCGTCGCTCTCGCAGCTCGACGACGCGCCGGAGGGCGTACGCATCGTTCTGCTGGCGGACGCGCTCGCGGCTGACGCGCAGCACGCGCTGTTGCTCGAGAGCGCGCCTGCCGACAACGCCGCGATTGCTCTCAATACCGCCTTCGCCTCCGACGGCCTGATGATCGCGGTCGACGAGGGGGTGAGCGTCGCAAAGCCGATTCACGTCGCGAACGTCCAGACCGGCGGAGCGCACGCGGCCTATGGGCGCGTGCTGGTCTCGGTCGGGAAGGGGGCCTCGCTCACGCTAGTGGAAAGCCACGCCGGCGACCCCGCCGGCCACCAGACCAACACCCTGATCGGCCTCGATCTCGCCGACGATGCGAAGGCTACGCATCTGAAGCTGCAGGACGAGGGTCTCGGGACGCTTCACCTGGCCACGTTTGCTGCGCGCCTGGGGGCTCGCTCCGCCCTGACCTCCGTGTCGCTCTCGTCCGGCGCGGCAGCCGCGCGGCAGCAGGTGTTCCTGGCCTTCAAGGGCGAGAAGGCGACCGCCGACATCAACGGCGCCGGCTTCGCCGGCGGCAGGCGGCATCTGGATTCCACCCTCGTCATCCATCACGAGGCGCCGGGCTGCGCGAGCCGCGAGCTGTTCAAGACCGCGCTCGACGGCGAAGCCCGCTCGGTGTTCCAGGGCAAGATCGTCGTCCAGCCGGTTGCTCAGAAGACCGACGGCAAGATGATGGCGAAGGCGCTGCTCTTGTCGAACGATGCGGAGGCCGACGCCAAGCCCGAGCTGGAGATCTTCGCGGACGACGTCGTCTGCGGCCATGGCGCGACTGTCGGCGCGATCGACGATGAGCTGCTGTTCTATCTCATGTCGCGTGGCCTCCCCAAGGCCGAGGCCGAGGCGCTTCTGGTGCAGGCCTTCGTGGGCGAGGTGCTCGAGTCGATCGAGCATGACCAGCTGCGCGACGCGCTTTCGGCGCGCGCGGAGCGCTGGCTGCGCGAGCGCGACTGAGGCGGCGCCGCCGGGAAGGTCCTGGTCATAAACTTCGCTGCGGCCTTGCGTTCGCGGCCGCAGCGGTTAGATCAAGCCCATGTCCCTCGCCGAAAATCTCCGGTCCGCCGCCGCGCCCTATGACGTCGACCGTCTTCGGGCGGACTTCCCGGCGCTAAGCCTGAAGGTGCACGGCAAGCGGCTGGTCTATCTCGACAACGGCGCCTCGGCTCAAAAGCCGGTCCAGGTGCTGGATCGGATGCGGCGCGCCTACGAAACTGAATATTCAAACGTTCATCGTGGCTTGCACCACCTTGCTAACGCCGCGACGGAGGCGTTCGAAGAGGCGCGCGAGCGGGTTCGCAGCTTCCTGAACGCAGGCTCGATCGACCAGATCGTCTTCACGCGATCGGCCACCGAGTCGATCAACCTCGTGGCGAACGGCGTCGGCCTGGGCGGCATCCGCGAGGGCGACGAGATCGTGCTCTCGATCATGGAGCACCACTCCAACGTCGTTCCCTGGCACTTCCTGCGCGAGCGCCGCGGCGCGGTCTTGAAGTGGGTGCAGGTGCGCGAGGACGGCTCCTTCGATCTGGACGCCTTCGAGGCGGCGCTGACCGAGCGGACGAAGTTCGTCGCCATCACGCAGATGTCGAACGTGCTGGGCACCGTCGTTCCGGTGAAGGAGGTCTGCCGCCTCGCCCATGAGCGCGGCGCTCAGGTGCTGGTCGACGGCAGCCAGGGCGCGGTCCACCTCGCCCCGGACGTTCAGGACATCGACTGCGACTATTACGTCTTCACCGGCCACAAGGTGTACGGGCCGACCGGCATCGGCGTGCTCTACGGCAAGAAGGAGCGGCTCGACGCCCTGGCTCCGTTCAACGGCGGCGGCGAGATGATCCGCGACGTCACCGAGGAACTCGTCACCTATGGCGATCCGCCACACCGTTTCGAGGCCGGAACGCCGCCGATCGTGCAGGCGATAGGGCTCGGCGAGGCGCTCGAGTACATGCGCAGCGTCGGGCGTGAGGCGATCGCCGCGCATGAGACCGCGCTCCGCGACTACGCCCATCAGAGGCTCGGCGCAATCAACGCCGTTCGGATCTTCGGTCAGGCGCCCGGGAAGGGCGCGATTGTCTCGTTCAACCTGGAAGGCGCCCACGCGCACGACGTCGCGACGGTGCTGGATCGGTCCGGCGTGGCCGTTCGGGCGGGGACGCATTGCGCTCAACCGCTGTTGAAGCGGCTCGGCGTGACGTCGACGTGCCGTGCGTCCTTCGCGCTTTACAACACGACGGACGAGATCGATCGTCTGGCGGAGGCGCTGACCAGGGCGCGAGACCTGTTCGCTTGAGAGAGGCTCGACCATGAGCGACGTAGCGACGGCCCCAACTCCGGTCGCGGGCGACAGCGCGATCCCCGCCGAGGAGCTCACGCGGCTGACGGACGACATCGTCTCGGCGCTCAAGACTGTCTACGATCCCGAGATCCCGGTGGACATCTATGAGCTCGGCCTGGTGTACCGGATCGATATCGCGGACAGCCGCGACGTCACGATCGACATGACGCTCACCGCGCCGGGGTGCCCTGTCGCCGGCGAGATGCCGGAATGGGTGGTGAACGCCGTCGGCGCGATCCCCGGCGTCGGCAAGGTCGACGTCAACATGGTCTTCGACCCGCCCTGGGATCAGAGCCGCATGTCGGACGAGGCCCGGGTCGCGCTCGACATGTGGTGAGGCGGCTCTGAGCGCCGCCGATCCCACTCCCGGCGCGACTGCGCCACGCCTGACGGGCGTGATCGAAACCGCGGTCTACGTCGAGAGCCTTGATCGCGCGGTCGCGTTCTACGACCGCTTGTTCGCCTTGCCGCACCTGTTCGAGAATAACGCGCTGGTGGCGCTCGACGTCGCCGGCCGAAGCGTGCTGCTGCTGTTCGCCCGCGGAGCTTCCGCGCAAACCCAGACGCCGCCCGGCGGGGTGATTCCCGGTCACGACGCGTCCGGACGGATCCACTTCGCGTTCGCCGCCGACGATGAGCAGCTTCCGCTCTGGGAGGCCCGGCTGGCGGAGGAGGGGGTCCCGATCGAAGGCCGGGTGACATGGCCCCGCGGCGGGACCAGCGTGTATTTTCGAGACCCGGACGGCAATCTGCTGGAGCTCGCCACGCCGGGAATCTGGACGACCTACTGAAGCGGGGCGTACGCCTCGATAAAGTCGCCGCCTGCCATTATATTCGCGACGGCGGATCAAGGGAGTAGAGGACATGGCGTCGACGCGCCCGCGTCCCAAGGTGATGAGCATGACCGATCGCGCCGCCGAGCGCGTGCGCTCGGTCATCGAGCGGTCCGAGACGCCTGTGTTCGGTCTTCGCATCGGCGTGAAGACCGGCGGCTGCGCCGGCATGGAGTACACGCTCGAATACGCAGCCGAGCCCGGTCCGGCGGATGAGGTCGTGGAGGAGAAAGGCGTCCGGGTCCTCATCGACCCGAAGGCGATCCTTTATCTGCTCGGCACCGAGATGGACTTCGTGACCGAGAAGCTCACCCAGCGCTTCGTGTTCAACAATCCGAACCAGACGTCCGCCTGCGGCTGCGGCGAATCCGTCGCGATCACGCCCGCGCGTCCGGACAGCTACGTCCCGGCCGCCTGAGCCGGGCTTCTCCGGGGCGCGGCAGCGCCTCCTCCCCTGTCCGCTTGCGGCATTGCAATGCAGAGCTTCCGCGGCAGTTCGTCCGAAAGGGATGCGACTCCGCGCGGAGCGCCTATGTGGGGAGGCGACGCTGCCGTCCGACGGCCCCCCATTGCTCCGGAGTCTCTTCATGCCGAACGTCGACGTGCTCTTCCAGCCGCTCGCCATGGGCGCGCTCACGCTTCCGAACCGGATCGTGATGGCGCCCCTGACAAGGTCCCGCGCAGATCACAAGACGCTCGCTCCGCACGACCTCAACGCGACCTATTACGCCCAGCGCGCAGACGCCGGCCTGATCATCGCCGAGGCAACCCAGGTCATGCCGGAAGCACAGGGCTACGCCTGGACGCCCGGCATCTACTCGCCCGAACAGATTGCGGGCTGGCGCAAGGTCACCGACGCCGTGCACGCGAAGGGCGGCCGCATCGTGCTGCAGCTCTGGCATGTCGGCCGCATTTCCCATCCGGATCTTCAGCCCGGCGGCGCGGCGCCTGTGGCTCCGTCGGCGATAAAGCCGGAAGGGGCGGCGTTCACCGAGAGCGGCTTCAAGCCTTTCGAGACGCCGCGGGCCCTCGAGCTGGAAGAGATTGCGGGAATCGTCGCCCAGTTCGGCAAGGCGGCGGCCAACGCGGTCGAGGCCGGGTTCGACGGGGTCGAGGTCCATGCCGCCAACGGGTATCTGATCGACCAGTTCCTGCGCGACAAGACGAACAAGCGGACGGACGCTTATGGCGGGTCGATCGAGAACCGCACGCGGTTCCTCGTCGAGGCGACGGACGCGGCAGCCCGCGCGATCGGGCGGGAGCGGGTAGGCGTCAGGCTCTCGCCGCTGAGCCCGTTCAACGACATTTCGGACTCCAATCCGGAGCCGCTGTTCGTCCGCGCCGTCGAGCGCCTGTCGGAGCTCGGCGTGGCGTACATCCACGTCATCGAAGGGGAGACGCAGGGGTCGCGCGCCCCGGAGGGCGGCTTCGACCTCTCTCGCCTGCGTCAGGCGTTCAAGGGCGTCTATATCGGGAACAACAACTACGACCCGGCCCTCGCGGCTGAGCGGGTCGCCTCCGGAGCGGTCGATCTGGTCGCTTTCGGCCGCCCCTTCATCGCCAATCCCGACCTCGTCGAGCGCATTCGGATCGGCGCGCCGCTCGCGGAACCCGACCGCGACACGCTCTATGGCGGCGGCGCAGCCGGCTATACGGATTACCCGACGCTCGAGGCGACGGAGCAGGCGAGCAAAGTGGCCTGACCATCAGGCCGCGGGATCTGCGCCGTCGTCAGGCGACCCTGGCGGCGGCGGGCTCCATGGCGCGGGCGTCGTCTTCCGCGACCACGAGGTTCCGCCCACATCGCTTCGCGACGTACATGCAGCTGTCGGCGCGGTCGAGGATGCTCTGGGCGCTGTCGCCGCGCCGCCAGGTGGCGACCCCGATCGACACCGTGATGCGGCCGAGGTGCTCCCCGGTCGAACGTTTCACCAGGTCTTTCGCCATCACCGCGCGGCGGATGCGCTCGCCTATCGCGGCCGCGGCCGAGAGCGGCGTGTCGGGCAGCACGATCGCGAACTCCTCGCCGCCGAAGCGCGCCGTGACGTCCTCGTTCTTGGCGTTCTGCTTCAGCGCGAGCGCCACCAGCCGGAGCACCTGGTCTCCGGTCAGGTGGCCGTAGTTGTCGTTGAAGGCCTTGAAGTGATCGATGTCGATGATCAGCAGCGAGAACCGCTGTCCGTGCGTCGCCTCGATCAGATTCTGTTCAAGCGCCCCTTGGAGAAACTTGCGGTTGGCGAGCCCCGTGAGCGGGTCCGTCAGTGATTCCGCGCGGATCACCTCGAGCGTGTTGTGAAGCTCCTGCATCTCGTCATGGGACGCGGCGAGCTGGCGCTCGAGCTCGCGCGTCCGGTCGACCATGCGCTCGGTCGTGTCCCGCAATCCTCTCGCGAGTTCGCCCAGCGCCTGTCCCACCGGGCCGAGGCGATCAGCTTCCGCCGAAACCCGCTGCAGCGTGGCGGCGTAGTCGTCGCTCGACTTCCGCGCGTCCTTCAGAACGTCGGCGACTTCGGCGATCTCGGTGAGGATGCGCGAGCCGACATGGTCGACGCGCTCGGAGAGCCGGAGCGGCGAAAGGTAGGTTTCGTAAAGGAGGTCGAGATCGGCTTCCGAGATCGATGGATCGCGGTCGAGGGTCTCATTCACCGCGCGGTTGAGAGCCGCGTTGTAGCCGGTGGCGTAAGTGTACCAGAACTCGTAATTCCGGGGATATGCAGGATGGCGGTGCACCCTGAGACGCTGGATCGCCGCCTCGCAGAACGCGATGGTGCGGTCGAAATCGCTCGCGCCGCTCATCTTCCAAGGCCCCCGTACTCGCGACGTCACTGAGGCGCTTCGTGGAGCGATCCTGGCCGCGCCGGCAAGTGCCGGCGCGTACATTCTTACCTAATCCGTAAAGGCCAAGTTACGAACGAGCGGCGAGCGGGTCACGCCCGCTTGGCGCGCGCGGGCCTAAGCAGAAAGGCCGGCACATGATCCCCGAGACCTACAACGCGCTCGTCTCCGCCTGAGGCCTGAGGACGGCGCTCGATGGGAGCCGCACCGCGCCAGCGCCGCGCTCCGAGCGTCGAGCGCGCTCCGGCTCCCATCGAGCAC
>NZ_JBJKEX010000180.1:0-6110 GCF_045505405.1 Hansschlegelia beijingensis
CTGCTCGAACCCATCGGCAACATCCCGCCAGCCGAAGCAGAAGAGCGCTATTACGCAATGCTGAGCGAGCCGGCTATCGCGGCGTGACTCAAACGAAGCGGCCTCCGGAGAATCCGGAGCGGTTCACCTCGATCTTGAAGCGGGGCCACACGTCGACTACCGGGAGTGCGTCAGTTGCCCGCTCGGCCTCGCGCTGGGAGCGTTTGATAAGATCAAGCTCGCGCGGCTGAAGCTGCGCCGACGTGGTGATGAGGACGTCCTCAGAGGGCGCACGTCCCCGTTGCCCGGGGGTGCCGGGAGTAATGTCTGACATCAGATGAATACTTTGATCTATGGAACGACAGGCCGCGGCATCGGGCAGCCGTTTCTGTTTCAGGCGCTTTTGACTGCTCGCGACAGGTACTCGCGAAGATCTCCCACACGATATGTGATCCGCGCTCCGATCTTCTCGTATGCTGGTCCCGTCGACGACACGCAGCGAATTCGTGCGAGCGTCGCTTCCGACAGCGGCGCGCCCATCGCCTGAAGGAAACGCGAAGTCAGCTTCGGAGTAAGCGGCATCTCCGCAGGGAGTCCTGCCGCCCACTCATAGGCTTTCAGCGCATCGTTCAGGTCACGCTCATCAGAGCGACCGATGGCGCAAACTTGATCCTTTAGAACTTGCATCGCCCTTCACTCCGTTGCTCCGGTGCAGGCGAACGTATTTCGATTTTTCGTCGGTTGTCATCGCCGCTTGCGAGACCACGCGGTCGGCAGGGACGAACCCGATGTGGGCGGCTCGCCGCCCTTAGGCGCTCCGCCACAACTGCTCTCCCGAAGTAGTAACGGGGAGCTTTAAGTTCGGGCCGAGATCACGAAAACATTTGCAGATTGATCTCGGCTGCGACGGCGTCCGCCGCAGCAACCAAGACAGCGTCCAGATGATGAACATACCGGGACGTCACCGTCCGGACTGAGTGGCCAAGTAAGGCAGCGATGGTTATTTCGCTGTAGCCCAGATCTGCGGCAACGGACGCGAAGCTATGGCGCAGCGTATGCGGCGTCACGTCGGTGAAGCCCGCTCGACTCGCGATCCGCTTCCACGCGCCGGGCAAGCCGCCGAAGGCACCATCGCGCCGGACGGCCGGCAACACATGGGCGGCTCTCCCGCACAGCATGCTTGCCCTTTTTAGTTCGTCGAGCGCGGCGGCGCCGACCGGGCGGACCGATGAACCCTCCTTGGAATCAGCGAGGCGGAGGCACTGGCCCTCGAAGTCGACTTCAGTCCACCGGAGCCCCTCGACTTCGCCAAGCCGGCATCCTGTCAGAGCCAACAGCCGAACTCCACAGACCCCCTGCCAGGCCTCGCCACGTCTTTCCCCCTCGAGCAGCGCTTCGCCAAGCCTCCGGAACTCACTCCCGCTTAACCGGCGTCGGCGGACGCCGTCCCGAGGACGGGCGACGCCTTGCGCCGGGTTCGCTTCGAGGTGCCCCTGCGAGACGGCCCACGACAGAATTCCGCCGAGAAGGCCCGCGGTTCTAGCGGCCGTGCCGGGACCTCCCGCGACGACCGCCTTTCCTCGTGCGCGGGTGCGCTCAACTGTAGCTGTCTTCCCGATCTGGACGTCGGCAATGAAACGGACGATGTCGGCCCGACAGACATCTTTGATGGGCTTCCGCCCGAGCAGCGGTCGGATGTGCCGTTCGATCCGGCCGCGGTCCGTCGCGAGAGTCGAGGGCTTTTTCGCTCGACCTCCCTTACCGCGCACCAAGCCCTTTTCTGCCGCCGCGAGGTAGGCCGAACAAAGATCTGCGATGGTGACAGGACTGGACGCCGCGATTCGGTCGGACGCGCGCTCCTTGGCGGGGTTGAGTCCTTTTGCGACATCGCCGAGCACTCCGAGCGCCAGGCGACGCGCTTCCTCGCACGTAATGCGCTCGGCGCGCCCTAGCGCCGTCCTCCAGCTTCTGCCTTCGGCCCGGTACTGCACGACGTAGCTCCGCCGCCCGCTGGCGAAGATGCGCGCGCCAAAGCCGGGCAGTTCGGAGCACCAGAGAAAATAGTCGGCAGCGCGCGGCTCCGCGGCCTCAACAACGCGTTTAGTCAACTTCGGCACGGCACCCACCTCCGTTCCACGGAAGCGCTACGGAAGCGGAAGAAGAGAACGGGTGTCAATCTCGCGCCGTCATCGACAACGCCATTCACACGATTATAGTATGTTTTTCAGTGACTTGTGGACCCGCCGCAATTCAGAGCAATCACGTTCAAAATACCAAGCGCTGCCCTCCGAAGGCAGAGGTCAGAGGTTCGAATCCTCTCGGGTGCGCCAATTCCGTACAAAACCGCGAACCCCGCCGCCGCTTTGCGCGGACGCGCCAATGACCGCCTGCTCGAGGCGCGTTTTGTCGCCGATAATCCGGATAGCGCCGTCGCCGACCTCGACCCGGTCGATGATTGATTGGATCCAGGCTTTGCGGAAAGGCGTGTCGCCTTCGGTGATGTTCTGGCGCATCAGAATCGCGAACTTGTCGATCATGTCTTGGGGGATATCTGCCGCCGGTCGACCGGTGGCATCGATGCGCTCGAGCGCGGCTTTGGCGCGGTCGCGGTCAAGGCGAAGCGACGCAAGGCGCTCCTTCAGGATGTCGTCGATCTCGGCAACACCGTCCTCGACCATGACGTAAAGGCGCTTGAGCTTGTCCTCGGCGGTTTTCAGCTCGGATCTCAGCGATGCGATTCGTTCATCGACTTCCGCCGCTTTCTTCGACCGGCGAGAGATCAGGGACGCCAGCATCTCCCGCAGGCGGGTCGGCTCCAGCAGCTCGGTGGCCAGATTTTCCGCTACGAGGGTATCGAGCGTGCCCATTCGGATCGAGCGCCCAGTGCAGCCGACTTTGCCTTGGCGACCGTGCGTTGAGCAGCTGTAATAGCGATGGACCTGTCCAGAACGTGAGGTGCCGGTCCTCAGCGTCATCAGCCCGCCGCAGCGTCCGCACGTCGCGAGGCCCGTCAGCAGGATCGGCCCAGTCACCACACGCGGCGGCGTCACTTTCGGGTTTCTGGCTTTAAGGGTTTCCGCGACGGCCTCGAACTCGGCGCGATCGATGATCGCCGGGACCTCGATCGGAACCTGCTCAGACTTAGGCTTCTCGCGCTGCGTTTTGGATTCGGTGCGGTTGAACACCCACTCGCCAATGTAAACGCGATTGGTCAGGATCCCGTGCACGGTCGCGATGCCGAAGCGAGCGCCGAGACGGGTCCGATAGCCACGCTCGTTGAGCCAGCAGGTCAGCGCCTTAATTCCCAACGGTCCAGACCGCCCGTCGCCAAGGCGATAGAGCCGGAACATCAGCCGCACGAGCTCGGCCTCGACCGGGTCGACGACGAGCCGCTTCTTCGTGCGCGCACCGCGCTTTTCGACCTCTTCGGTCGTGTAGCCGAGCGGGGCGCGGGAGCCATTATAGAAGCCTTGGCGGGCGTTCTCCTTCATCGCCCGAAGCACGTGCTTGGCGTTTTCGCGCGACTGATACTCGTCGAACAACGCGATCACCTGGCGCATCATGACCTGAGCTGGATCGTCGCCGAGTTCCTGCGTGATGGAGACGAGGCGCACGCCGACCTTGGCGAGGCGGCGCACGTACATCTCGAGACCAAAAGCATCGCGGAAGAACCGGCTGTATGAATGCACGACGATGACGTCGAACGGCTGATCGTCGGCGCTCGCGCGTTCAATCATCTTTTGGAACTCGGGTCGGCTGTCGTCGGTCGCCGAGGCGCCGGGCTCGACGAACTCACTGGCCAGTTTCCAGCCTTTGGCCGCGCAGAAAGCGTCGATCTGCTTGCGCTGGTCGGGGATCGAGAGATCGGATTCCGCCTGACGGCCAGTCGAAACCCGCAGATACGCGCAAGCTCGCAGGCGCCCGTCGAGGCGAGGCGCAGGTTTTGATCTGGCGGTCCGCTTGGACATCAACTTCCTCATCGCATGCGATCGCGTGGATGGTCGCACATTACATCTGCGGAGCCATCACGATGTGCGACCGCGCCGGTCAATATGGCTCGGTTGGCTAACGGGCGTTGGTGCCGCTTATGTAAGGCTCGTTTAGCCATCTAGACCAAGCTCCGCGCTGCGACGTCGCTGGCGCGTCTTGGTCCGCAGCTGACGATCGTCGGATCTGCCGTTGCGATCGATCGAAGCCGTCGTTGGGCCCGCCAGCATCTGCTCGCTGTGGATTGCTCGCGGGTCGTCGGCAGCCAAATAATCCAGGGTCGAAGTTTTTTCGCCAGATCGCGACAGAGCGCGGGCAAGCGCCGTACGGCGTTCCTGCGGCTCGATTGCCCGCTTGCGCTCTCCCAGCGGAAGCTCCGATCGAACTTTTGCGTCGAGATTTGCGCGATCGACAAACAGAGTTGTCGCGCCCCGCGCGCGGCTCGCCGCCACGAAAATGTCGTGGCGGTCCATCGCGCCGTCTACCCAAACCAGCGCTGTCTCCGTCGTCAGGCCCTGAGCGCCATAGACCGTCGACGCGTAGGCGTGGCCGAGCCGAATTCGGCCTTTGTCGTCGGCAAGGTCTTCGGGGGCGAAGCTGACCGCTCGACCGCCGATCTCGGCGGTGAGTTTGATGGCGGAGGTCCCGTCCGCCCTAGCAATCTGGTCGATCCGGGTGAGCCGCGCTTGAGTGCCGTTCACCACGCCGATCGCGTCGTCACGCGCCAGAAACCGCACCTCGTCGCCGACCGCGAGGCCGAGCTCGTGCTCCCGTCCAGACGACGTGACCGCCGTTACGACGACGACGTCTGCGGGAGCGAGCAGACCGTCCTGGCGCAAGCGCGCGCGGACGCCAGCGTTGAGCGCTAGCACCTGCGCGTTGGTCCTCGCGATCAGGACCGGATCGGGTTGGGCGGGACGGGCGACGCGGGCTTCATTCCAGGCAGCGATCATGGCGGCCGCAGTGGCGACCCGGCCAGCGCAATCGCGGATCGCGCCATGCCTGTCCAGCAGCGCCAACGCGTCTGCGGCGCGGCCTTCGCCGAAGCAGGTGACGACGTCGCGTGACCAAGCCTCGCGCTGGCGCACGATCGTGTCGACACGCTCCGTGCCGAGCGCGTCGGCGAGGATGCGCAGGCCCGGCCCGCCGATCGCCTGAAGCTGTTTTCGGTCGCCGACCAGCCGAACCGCGACCTCAAGGCCTGCCGAGCGCGCGCGCGCGACTTCACCGAGGATGCGTTGCATCGCGCGGCTACCGATGAGGCCGGCCTCATCGACCAGTAGCACTGTGCGATCGGTCAGGAAGGGGCGATCGTGCTCGACGCCCGCCAGCCAGCTGTCGATCGCCTTCGCTTCGATCTGAAGATCGTCACGGAGCGCATGCGCGACTTTCCAGGCCGTCGCTGCGACGATGACGCGCCAGCCGGTTTCTCGCCAGGCTTTTGCGACCGGCGCGAGCAAGGTGGTCTTGCCGACCCCGGGCGCGCCCTCGACGATCGCGATCGCCTGAGAACCCGCAGCGAGCCGTGCGGCCTTCGCCTGCTCTGGGTTGAGGCCGGCTGATTGTACGAGCTGCTCGATGCGACGGCCGCGGGGCGCCTCCGAAAGGCGCCAGGTCGCAAAATCTTGTCCGAGCGACTTCAGGTTCCGCTCGATCTCGATGACATCCGGCGTCGAATAAATTGCGTGCGGCCAGCGGGCATTGCGGCCGAGCGCGACGACCTCGCCGGATGACACCATGCGCTCGACCTCGCGCTCCGCTCGGTTTGCGCCCGCGCCGGTGCCGACCAGCGACGCGGCGATGGCCGCGACTAGATGGCGATGTTCGAACAAGGATTGGGTTTCGGTCAGCGCTCGCGGCACGGCTGCGACGCGGGCTTGGACCAGCGCCTCGACAGCATCAGGCGAAAGCTCCCGCGCCTGAGCGCGACTAAGCTCGCGTGCGGACTCGATCACTTGTTCCGGCGCGAAGCCGAGCGCCTCGGCGCGCTCGCGCCACAGCGCATGGCGATCCTCGCGCGTCGCCTCCGCCTTGTTCTTCGCCGCCCGCGTGGCGTGAAGGTGCTGGTCGAGGGGCAGTCGCGCGGCCGCGTCGTCGGCTACACCGAGCGCAAGGAGTTCTTCGAGGCGCGCGTCGAGGCCGTC
>NZ_JBJKEX010000181.1:0-6109 GCF_045505405.1 Hansschlegelia beijingensis
CTTGCGTCCCGCCTGGGAGGCTGCATCTTCCGGCGCGACACACCGCAGGAGGCCGCCATGGCGCGCGGATTGCGGGCGATTTCCTCGTCGGTCGGCTTCTCGGCCCCGTGCGACAGCGCCTCGAACGTCGCGGGCGGCACCGGCGCCTCCGGAAGGTGACGGGAGCCGCCCGAGGCGGTCCGCGTCCGATCGTTGAGGAACAGCTTGACGATGCGGTCTTCGAGCGAGTGGAACGAGACGACGACCAGACGGCCGCCAGGTCGGAGCCGGCGCTCAGCGGCGAACAGCGCGCCGACGAGCTGGCGCAGCTCGTCGTTCACCGCGATGCGCAGCGCCTGGAAGGTCCGCGTGGCGGGGTGAATGCCGTCGCCGGCGCGGCCGACGACGCGCTCCACGATCCCGGCGAGCCGCAGCGTGTCGGTGATCGGCGCCTTCGCGCGCTCGGCGCAGATGGCGCGCGAGATCGCGCTCGCTCGCCGCTCTTCCCCGAGCGTCCTGATGAGCGCAGCGAGCTCCTTCTCCTCAAGGCTTCCGACGAGGTCCGCGGCGCTTGGCCCATCGCCGCCCATCCGCATGTCGAGCGGCCCTTCGAGCCGGAACGAGAAGCCTCGCCCGGCTTCGTCGAGCTGCATGGAGGAGACGCCGACGTCGAGCACGACGCCGTCGAGCGCCGTGATCCCCAGATCGTCGATCGCGGTCGAGAGATTGGCGAAGCGTTCCTCCACGACCGTCAGGCGCCCGCTGAACCGGGAGACCAGTTCGAAGCCTCCGGCCACGGCGTTCGGATCGCGGTCGAGCGCCACGACGCGGCAGTCCGCCGCCTCGAGGATGGCGCGCGAGTAGCCGCCGGCCCCGAAGGTGCCGTCGAGGATGATTTCGCCGTCGCGCGGCGCGAGAGCGGCGAGCACTTCCGCGAGCATGACCGGCTGGTGCCGGGCGCCGGCGTCTTCGTCGGATGAGTGGGCGTCGCTCGACGGGTTCATGTGCGCTCCAGCGAGTGAGGCGCGAAAGCGCGCCGCCGAAGCTCCCGCAGGGTCTCGCGCGCGGTCGCCAGATGCGCCTGGAACCGCTCGGGCTCCCAGATCTGGAACTTGAAGCCCTGCCCGACGAAGGTCACCTGATCCCGAATTCCCGCATAGGCCTTGGCGCTCTCGCTCAGGATGATCCGACCCTCGCCGTCGATCTTGAGAACCTCGCTGACGCCCAGCAGGGCGGTCGAAAGGCTGTCCCGCTCGTCCGAATAGGGCGCGAGCGACGCAAGCAGCTGGTCGATCTCCTGCAGGAGCGCGTTGCCGCCCCCGTCGATCGCCTGAAGCTCGAGCGAAGGATGGATGAAGAGACCCTCGAACCCGTCGCGGGCGAGCGTCGCGCGATAAGGCGCAGGGATCGACACCCGCCCCTTGGCGTCGAGCCGGTTGGTGAAGTTGGACACGAACCGGTCCATAGCCCCCCACGCCCGTCGCGCGGGCGTCCGTCCAGCCGCCCCCCATGAACGGCTCCGCATCGAGGCGGGCGTCGAGCTCCGGCTCCGCGACCGCCGGGGCCGCAGATGAAAAAGACCAGCATCCTGCTCGGGAGCCGTCGTTAGGCCGTCTCGACGGGATGATTTGGGATAACATGGGCCCCTATGGGCGTCAACGAGACCAACAGGCGACCGCCGGCGCGACGCGGCCCAGGACGCGTGACCTGACAAGGGCCGCTTCGCGACCGTTGCGCGACCGGATCAGTAGAGCTTCCTTAGGGTTAAGAAGGTGTTTCAATGACGCGCGGGGCGGCCGTTCGGCACCCCTTCCGGGTCATTCGTCATGCGCAGCCCGCATCGCTTCCGGGGCGTTTCGAAGCCAGGCGACGAAGCGCTCCACGCCGCCGGCGACGTCCGAGGAGGTCGTGATCCCATAATCCGCCCGGAGCCGCGCCGAATCACCCGCGGTGAACGGCGTGTCGCCCGGCGGCGACGGGCGCACGCGGACGGCGGCGCGGCGTCCGCAGGCGCGCTCGATCATCGCGAGCAGTTCCGCCACGGAGGTCGATGCCCCGCCGCAGACATTGTAGATCCGGTGCGGGACCTCCGGATGGCCGGTGTCCGGGCGCTCGACGATCGCGGTCACCGCGGCGATCACGTCGCGGATGTCGGTGAAATCCCGCCGCGCGGCGCCGCCGTCATAGAGCGTCGCCTCCCGCCCGTTCAGAACGGCGTCGGCGAAGCTCCAGACGGCCATGTCCGGCCGCCCCCATTCGCCGTAGACCGTGAACAGCCGAAGGCCGATCTGCCGAAGGCCGAACAGCCGCGCATAGGCCGAGGACGCCAGTTCGTTCCCGCGCTTGGTCGCCGCGTAGAGCGACGCCGGCTCGTCCACCCTGTCATCTTCCCGGAAGAGGCCTACATGGCGCACGCCGTAGACTGCGCTCGATGACGCATAGATCAGCCGGGCGTCCGGCGCGTGGCGGCGCATCGCCTCGAGCACGCAGAGGTGCCCGAGTTCGTTCGCGCGCAGATAGGCGAACGGCGCCGACAGCGAATCCCTGACGCCTGCCCGGGCCGCGAGATGAATGACGATGGCGGGCGCGGCGTCATGAACGATGCCGGCGACGCGCTCCGGATCGGTCACGTCGTCCCGGATGAAACGGATCGAGGCGCTGAGCGCGTCGAGGCGCGCTTGCTTGAGCCGCCGGAAGGGCTCTCCGAGATGGTCGATCCCGGTGACCTCATGGCCTCGCGCCGCGAGCCCGGCCGCCACGTGGAAGCCGATGAAACCGGCGGCGCCGGTCAGGAGCACGCGCAATGGCCTGCCTCCGCTCACAGCCGCCCGACGGTCGATACAGGAAACGCCAGCCGGCCTGTAAGCCGGGTTCTGTATGGCGCGCGGACGAGTTTCCCCGCAACGCGCGCGTGACGACCATTCCTCTGGGACGTCCGTCACCGGACGCCTCTAGCGACCAACCCGGGCGACGGCCCGGAAGCGGGTTGCGGCCGCGCCGAAGCGCTGTCGCGTGTCGCCCCTATTCGGTCTTGCTCCCGGCGGGGTTTGCCATGCCGCTCCCGTTACCGGTCGCGCGGTGCGCTCTTACCGCACCCTTTCACCCTTGCCTGCGGCCGAAGCCGCCGGCGGTTTGCTTTCTGTGGCACTTTCCCTGGGGTCGCCCCCGCCGGACGTTATCCGGCGCCGTGCTTCCGTGGAGCCCGGACTTTCCTCCCCGGCGTGAACCGGAGCGGCCGTCCGGCCGGCTGGCCCGGGCGATGTGGGGGCAAGCGGGCCGGCAGGTCAAGCCCGCCGGCCGCTTTGCAGAGCCGCCTTCTCAGTTCGAGGCGACGCGGCGGTTCGAGGAGCCGCCGCGCGCGGCCATGAAGCGCCGCACCTTGGCGCAGTAGACCGCGCCGGCGCGCGTCACGCCCTTGACGCCGTGGCCGCCCTGGTACTTCGACACGGCGCCGCAGGTGCTGCCGCCGGCCTTGCGAACGGCCTCGGCCAGATAGCGCATGCCGTAGGTCAGGTTGGTCGACGGCTCGTAGAGCGCCTGCCGGCTGCCGCGGAAGCCCATGCCGCGAGCGGTCTGGTAGCTCAGCTGCATGAGGCCGATATAGCCGCCGCGGCCGGTGGCGCGGGCGTTGTACATCGACTCCACCTGAACGACCGCATGGCCGAGCGACGGGTCGACGCCGTGCCTCTGGGCGGCGGCGGTGACCATGTCGCGGATGCCGCCCTTGGGCAGCGACGCCGTATCCGTGGAGGGCTTGGCCGGGGAGAGATCGATCTCCCGCTGAAGCGAGACCGTCTGGCTCTTCGCGGCCAGCCGGCGGGCGGCCGCGCGGCTCATCGTGACCCGCTTCCGCTTGGATTGAACCTTGGCGGCCACGCGGGTCTTGCGCGGCGCGACCTGCTCGACCGCGGCCGGCGCCTTGGCGGCAGCCGCAGCGGGCGCTTTGACGGCCACCGGAGCCGCCGCAGGAGCCGCGTTGCGGGCCGAGGTGAAAGCCGCCGCCGCATTGCCGCGCGTCCTCAGCGGAACCACTGGCGTGCGAGCTGCGTTAACGGCGTGTTGAGAATTTCCCTTCTGGGCCGAAGTCGAAACTGACTGCTGCTTGATTTGCTGAGGAACGCTAGCGGCCCCGCCAAGTCGTTCCTTTACCGGCGTAGCTCCCGCCGAGGCGACGGTCGCCGCGAACATAGCGACGACAATCGTCGATCTACGCATATTTTAACTCCCGAATGCGTTACGCAATCGGGAGACCAGAGCCTTGCGAAAATGACCTCGGATCGACCGTGATCTGGTCGCAACTTGACTGTCCCGTGTCGAGAATGCGGCAGGGGGGTATTATCGCGCAGGCAAAGCGCGCAGCAGGTTGCGGAGCGTGTCCGCCGTCGAGAAGTCCGCGACTCCGTCGACCCGCGCCGGCCGAAAGTGCCGCTGGAACGCGCGCACGACCGAACCCGTCGCGGCGTCGTACACGCCGTCGATTTCGATCCCGTATCCGTAGAGCGACAAGAGGGTTTGCAGGTCCTCGACGAGCGCTCCGTCGTCGCCTTCCTTCAACGCCTCGGGGTCGTCGCGAAGCTCCGTCGGCGCCGTCCAGTGGCCCACCCCGGCGGCCGCCAGAATCTCCCACGGAAACTTCTCCCCCGGATCCTGCTTGCGTCGCGGCGCGACGTCCGAATGGGCGAGAACACGCTCCGGTTGCATGCCCCATCGCGCGCAAATGTCGCGGCATAGATCGGCCATCGCGGCGACCTGGGCTGTGGGGAAATCGGGATAGCCGAAATCGTGGCCCGGATTGGCGATCTCGACGCCGATCGAGCGCGAGTTGACGTCCGTCTCGCCCTCCCAGGAGGACACGCCGGCGTGCCATGCGCGCCGTTCCTCGGGCACAAGCTGGAGCACCCGACCGTCCTCCAGCACCACATAATGGCAAGAGACGCCGCTCTCCGGGTCGCACAGCCGCTGGCAGGCCTCGTCGGTCGAGGCCATCCCCGTGTAGTGCAACAGCAGGATGTCCGGGGTCCGGCCGTCGCGGCGTTCGTCATGGTTGGCCGCGGGGCGCACCTCCGCCACGAACCGGCTGTCGGGGGAGAAGCTCATGCGAGGCCGCGCTCGGCCCGGATGGCGTCCCAGGCGGCGTTGATCGCCGCAAGCTTCGAGCTCGCGATCCTGACCGCCTCGGCCGGCAGCCCGCGGGCCAGCGCGCGATCCGGATGGTTCTCGGCCACGAGCTCCCGGTGGCGGCGCTTGAGCTCCGTGTCGGAGGCGTCCGCCGGAGCGCCCAGCACCTCATAAGGATCGTTGTCGGGGAAGCGCACATAGGCGCCCAGCGCGCGCCGCAGGCGCGACCGCTCCAGGCCGAAGATGGTCGCGACCTCGGTGAGATAGGCCATCTCGCCCTCGTGGATTGCGCCGTCGGCCGCCGCGATGTGGGCGAGCCCGTGCAGCACGTCCTCGAGCGTCGCCGGCTCGTCGCGGAACAGGTCCGCAAGCTGCGTCGCGTAGCTGTCGAAGCCAGCGAGATCGCGGCTCGCGACGTCGAACGCGTGCGACACCTCGGCCAGATCCTCGGGCTCGATGTGGAAGATCTTGCGGAAGGCCTCGACCTCGACGGGCGCCACCACGCCGTCCGCCTTGGCCATCTTCGCCGACAGCGCGATGACGCCGATCGTGAAGGCCAGGCTGCGCTGGTCCTGCTCGGGCGAGGCCGGCGGCTTGTGATGGCTCTCCTCTTGATCGAGCAGGTAATGACCGGCGAAGGCGCCGACGATCGCGCCGAGCGGCCCGCCGAGCGCGTAGCCGCCCGCGGCTCCGCCGAGTTTTCCCCAGAACGACATGACGACTCCCTGTTCGGCGGGATTCTAGCGGGCGGCTCGTCGATGCGGGAGACTCCGACGCATCAAAGAGCGAGATGGCGTCCATCGCCAAACGTCGTTTGCCGCGGTTCGAGGGCCGAACTACTCCCGCCCCTGCAGATAGAGCAGGAAGCGCGCGATGGATCGGACGAAGCTGGGACTGCTGCTCGGCCTCGTCGGCGTCGTGATCTTCGGCGGCACGCTGCCGGCGACGCGGCTCGCCACGCCTGAACTCGGCTTCGGCTTCCTCGCGGCCGGGCGCGCGGCCGGGGCGGGCC
>NZ_JBJKEX010000182.1:0-6099 GCF_045505405.1 Hansschlegelia beijingensis
GCCGTTCAACGGCTGGCCGGTGCTCGCCCTGACGCTGCCCTTCGCGGTGTGGCTGATCGACGGCGCAGCCGCGCCGTCGCGGCTGCGGTCCGCGCTGGTCGCCGGCTGGATCGGCTGGTGCTTCGGCTTCGGATATTTCCTCGCCGGCCTGTGGTGGATCGGCTCGGCCTTCCTGGTCGACGCGGACGTCTTCGGTTGGCTGATGCCGTTCGCGGTGGCCGGGCTCCCGGCCCTGCTGGGCGGCTTCACGGCGGCCGGGTTCGCGCTCGCGCGCCTGTTCTGGACGCCGGGCTGGCCGCGAATTCTCGTGTTCGCGACGGCGCTCGGCCTCGCCGAGCTGGCGCGAGGCCATCTCTTCACCGGCTTCCCGTGGAACTCCTTCGGCTACGCGCTGGCCGACCAGCTTTGGCTTGGCCAGTTCGCCTCGGTCGTCGGCGTCGAGGGCCTCACCTTCTTGGCGCTCGCGATCTTCGCCGCGCCGGCGGCGCTCGTCGACGCCGGCAGAGCCGGCCCTCGGCTGGTCGCGGTCGCGGGCCTCGCCCTGCTTGCGCTCGCCGGGTTCGGAGCCTTCCGGCTTGCAGGCGCAGAGGCGGGCGTCGACCCGCGGCTCAAGGTCCGGGTTCTGCAGCCCGAGATCCCGCAGGACATGAAGTCGCAGGACTCCCAGGCCGACACGATCATGGACACCTATGTCGCGCTGTCGGACGAAGCGCGCGGCCCCGGGCATAGCGGCTTCGCGGATGTCGGGCTGCTGGTGTGGCCCGAATCCGCCTTCCCGTTCCTGCTGTCGCGGACGCCGGATGCGCTGGCGCGGATCGGCCGGAGCCTTGCTCCGGGCTCAGTGCTGGTGACCGGCTCCGTGCGCGGAGAGCGGCGGCCGGACGGCTTGGGGGCCGATTTCTGGAATTCGCTCCACATGGTGGCCGACGACGGCTCGATCCTCGCCACCTACGACAAGATCCACCTGGTGCCGTTCGGGGAGTTCCTGCCCTTCCAGTCGCTGCTCGAATCGATCGGCCTCGAGCAACTGACCCGGCAGCGGGGCGGCTTCGCGACCGGCGACCGGCGGTCGATCATCTCGCTCCCGCAGGGCCCGCGCTTCCGGCCGCTGATCTGCTACGAGGCGATCTTCCCGGCGGAGATCGCCTCCGGCGATGAACGGCCCGACTTCCTGCTCAACATCACCAATGACGCGTGGTTCGGCCGGACGCCGGGACCCTACCAGCATGCCGCCCAGGCGCGGGTGCGGGCAGTGGAGCAGGGCCTTCCCATGGTGCGCTCCGCCAATGGCGGCGTCTCGTCGGTGGTCGACGCCTATGGCCGCACGATCGCGGCGCTCCCGCTCGGCGCGCGCGACGTTTTGGACGCGCCTTTGCCTCTTCCGATCGCGCCGACGATCTTCGTCACAACCTGCGGTCTTCTTTACCTGTGCTTTCCCGTGATTTTCGGCATTATCGTATTCACGTTTCGGAACCGGGTTTGACAAGCCTCAGGCGAGATGACCATCTACGGCCTCAAGCCGCCTAGGCGGCGCTCCGCAGAGCGCCAGCGGCGTTCGTGCGCGTGAAACAGGAGTTGTACGGCGGGGGCGACGCCGCACGATCGGTTGCTAGGAGAATTCAGATGATTAAGAAGACGCCCAACCCGGTCGACAAGCATGTCGGCAGCCGGGTAAGAATGCGGCGCGTCTTGATCGGCATGAGCCAAGAAAAGCTCGGTGAAGCGCTTGGCATCACCTTCCAGCAGATTCAGAAGTACGAAAAGGGCACGAACCGTATCGGCGCGAGCCGGATGCAGCAGATCGCCACTGTCATGGGCGTGCCGGTGTCGTACTTCTTCGACGACGCTCCGGGCTCCGAATCCCGGAGCGAAGGCTTCGGGGAGAGCCAGGGCTCGGATTACGTGGTCGATTTCCTGACGACGACCGAGGGGCTTCAGCTCAACAAGTCCTTCGTCCGCATTCAGGACGCGAAGGTTCGGCGGAAGATCGTGGATCTCGTCTCCGCCCTGGCCGATCAGGAACTCAAGTCGGCCTGACGGGCGCGCGGGTTGGCCGCGCCCCGGTCCGGCGCGGCCTCAATTGGCTCGGCTTGACCGTTTTCGCCGCATCTGCGAAATCACGAGAGCGTTCGGCAAACCGAACGCTCTCGTCGTTCGACCGGTCCGGGGGAGCTGCCATTGGCCCGCGCTGATTACCTCTTTACGAGCGAGTCTGTATCCGAAGGCCACCCCGACAAGGTGAGCGACCGCATCTCCGATGAGGTGGTGGACATCTATCTGGGCGCTGAGCCGGAAGCGCGCGTCGCCTGCGAGACGCTGTGCACCACGAACCGCGTGGTGATCGCCGGCGAGGTCCGCGGCCCTGACAGCATCACCACGGATCAGATCGTCGAGGCGGCCCGCGCGGCGATCAAGGACATCGGCTACGAGCAGGAAGGCTTCCACTGGGAGAAGGCCGACGTCTCGGTCTACCTGCACGCACAGTCCGCCCATATCGCGCAGGGCGTCGACGCCGGCGGGAACAAGGACGAGGGCGCCGGCGACCAGGGCATCATGTTCGGCTACGCCTGCCGCGAGACCCCGTCGCTGATGCCGGCGCCGCTCTATTACTCGCACAAGATTCTCGAGCGGCTCGCGCAGGTTCGCCATTCGGGTCAGGAGCCGACGCTCGCCCCCGACGCGAAGAGCCAGGTCACCGTGCGCTACGCCGGCGGCAAGCCGGTCGGCGTGACGTCGATCGTGCTCTCCACCCAGCACACCGACGAGAGCCAGAGCTCGCGCGACATCCGCGCGATCGTCGAGCCCTATATCCGCGAGACGCTGCCCGAGGGCTGGATCTCCGACGAGACCGTCTGGCATGTGAACCCGACCGGGTCCTTCGTGATCGGCGGCCCGGACGGCGATTGCGGCCTCACCGGCCGCAAGATCATCGTCGACACCTACGGCGGCGCTGCGCCGCACGGCGGCGGCGCCTTCTCGGGCAAGGATCCGACCAAGGTCGACCGTTCGGCCGCCTACGCGGCGCGCTACCTGGCCAAGAACGTGGTGGCCGCGGGCCTCGCGGATCGCGCGACGATCCAGCTGTCCTACGCGATCGGCGTCTCCGAGCCTCTCTCGGTCTATGTCGACCTGCACGGCACCGGCCAGGTTGACGAGGCGAAGCTCGAGAAGACGCTGAGCGAGGTCATGAGCCTCAGCCCGCGCGGCATCCGCACGAAGCTGAACCTCAACCGTCCGATCTACGCCCGCACCGCGGCCTACGGCCATTTCGGCCGCGAGCCCGACGCCGACGGCGGCTTCTCCTGGGAGAAGACCGACCTCGCCGACGCGCTGAAGTCCGCGCTGTCCTGATCAGCCGGCGGCCTCCGGGCCGCCGCCTCCCCTGACGGCGGCTTGAAGCATGTCCGAAGACGCGCGCCCCGGCGGCTCCTTTTTCGGACGGCGCCGCGGCAAGCCCTTGCGGGCCGGCCGCGCCGCCACTGTGGCCGAGAGCTACCCGCGCCTGCGCGTCGAGCCCAACGCGCTGCCGGACGATCTGGCGCAGCTGTTTCCCGATGGCGTCCGCGAGGTCCGGCTCGAGATCGGGTTCGGCGGCGCGGAGCATCTGCTGCACCGCGCGCAGGAGAACCCCGATGTCGGCTTCATCGGGATCGAGCCCTTTGTGGACGGCCTCGCCAAGGGCGTCGCCGGGGTCGAACGCCTCGGGCTGACCAACGTCCGCCTCTATGACGACGACGCGATCAAGCTGCTCGACAGGCTGCCGAGCGGTTCGCTTGCGGCCGTCGACCTGCTCTATCCCGACCCATGGCCGAAGACCCGGCACTGGAAGCGCCGCTTCGTCTCGGACGAGAACCTGCGCCGCCTGGCGCGGGTGATGAAGCCGGGCGCTCCGTTCCGCTTCGCCTCCGACATCGACTCCTATGTGGCCTGGACGCTCGCCCATGCGCGGCGGTCGCCGGAGTTCGAATGGACTGCGGAGGCCGCGAACGACTGGCGCGAGCCGTGGGCCGGCTGGCCCGGCACCCGCTACGAGGCGAAGGCGATCCGCGAGGGCCGGCGCGGCGTCTACCTGACCTTCCGCCGCATATGAGAACGGAACGCCCCTATCTGGCTGCGCCCGCGCGGGCCCGGGCGGTGCCGAGAAACAGGGCCAGGGTCGCGACGCCGAAGAACGAGACGGCGACCGGCAGGGCGAAGAGGCCCACCGTCTCCATGCCGAGCGTCTTGCCGAGCCCGACCCCCACGATCGCTCCGAACGTCATCTGGGCGAAACCGACCAGCGAGGACGCCGCGCCCGCCCGCTCCGGGAAGGGCTGGAGCGCGGAAGCCATGCTCTGCGGCATCACCAGCCCGACGCCGAACATGTAGAACATCATCGGGACGACCACGGCCGCGGGGCTCCTCGGGCCAAACAGGACGAGCCCGAGCATCAGCAGGCCGCCGAAGGCGACCGCCGCGGCGCCGACCCCGATCGCGCCGTCCAGCCCGCGCTTGCGGACGAGGGGGCCCGCCGTGAGGGTGCCGCCGATATAGCCGATGACGCCGATCGCGAACGCCGCCCCGTAGGCGATCTCGCTCAGCCCGTAGATCGACTGGAGGATGAAGGACGAGGTCGAGATGTAGGCGAACAGGCCGCCGAAGGCGATCGCGGTGAGGCCCAGATAGCTGACGAAGCCGCGGTGTCTCAGCAGCACGCCGTAGCTTCTCAGGACGGAGCCGAAGCTGAAGCCGCCCGCCGCGCGGGCGCGGATCGTCTCCGGCAGCCAGAGCGCAACGATGATCATCTCGCCGCCGAGGAGCAGCGTGAGCAGCACGAAGGTCGCGCGCCAGTTGAACGCGCTCTCCAGCACGCCGCCGATCAGCGGCGCGACCGCCGGGATCAGCCCGAGGATCGTCGCCATGTTGGACAGCTCGCGCGCGGCGCGCGCGCCGGAATAGAGGTCGCGCACGATCGAGCGGGCCAGCACGACCGGCCCCGCCCCGCCGAGCGCCTGAAGGAAGCGGGCCACGATCAGCGTCTCGATCGTGGGAGCGACCGCGCACAGAGCGCTGCCGAAGGTGAACAGGACGAGGCTTGCGAGCAGAACGGGCTTGCGGCCGCGGGAATCGGATAGCGGCCCATAGAGCACCTGCCCGCCCGCGAAGCCGACCAGAAAAGCCGACAGGGTGAGTTGCCCCTGCGCGGGCGTCGCGTCGAGCGCCGCGGTCAGCGTCGGCAGCGACGGCAGATACATGTCGATCGCGAGCGGGCCGACCGCCGTGAGCAGCGCCAGCACGGCGGTGAGGGCGAGCGTGTCGGGCCGCAGGCGCATCGGTTCCGCAGACGTTGGGGACGAGACCGCCGAGGAGCGGCGACAAGGGCGTTCTAGGGCGAAGACAGGGGCTTTGAAGCGCAGAGCCGCTCTGCGCGGGCGGCAGGGGGCTTGGATCACTCCCGATTCCCGCCGAGAATGACGGACGATCGTCCGCGACAGAAGGATTCAATGAATGAGCGACGAGACGGGCCACGACCATGAGCGCTGGAAGCATGACGGCGTGCGCGTCATCAGAGGCGATCGGCTGGACCCGAACACGGCGCAGACCCCCGGTATGTTCCGACAGGCCGCGATCAATCACGCCCGGGTCGGCGCGCAGAAGATCTGGGCCGGCACGGTTTCGATTGAGCCGAACGCCAAGACCGGGGTGCACCACCACGGCGCGCTCGAGAGCGTGATCTTCGTCGTCCGCGGCAAGGCCCGGATGCGCTGGGGCGAGCGGCTCGAGTTCGTGGCGGAGGCGGGCCCCGGCGACTTCATCTTCGTGCCGCCTTACGTGCCGCACCAGGAGATCAACGCCGATCCGGAAAACCCCCTCGAATGCGTCCTGGTGCGCTCGGACAATGAGGCGGTCGTGGTGAACATCACTGACGTCGACCCGGTGGAGGCCCCGGAGGAGGTCTATTGGGTCGACCCGATCCACAAGCAGCCGCAGGGGATCTGAACAAAATCCGGTGAGCCGCGATCGCTCTCCGGCCGCCCCAATGGCGGCCTGAGAGGCGCGCTTGGAGAGGCGCCCGCGGCGGCTTCGCGAGGCCGCGCGCCCTGCGCCAGCGGCGGTCCG
>NZ_JBJKEX010000183.1:0-6070 GCF_045505405.1 Hansschlegelia beijingensis
ATCTGCAGGCCCTGCTTCGGGACAGGCGACATCGTTTCGCTCCATGCGAAAGCAACGCCGGTTCCTGCGCGGGGGCGGGGGAAGCGACGAGCAGGAGCGTGGCGGCGAGCAGGAGGGGGCGGTGACGCATCCCGCGAGCCTATCAGGCCCGGCCGCGGCGGCCGTCGCCGCCGGGCAACAGGGGAGGGCGGTAACGCCGTATTAACCCTGACGGTTCATGAACGAAGCCGGATATGCGGGATCGGGTCGCAGTTTCAACACATTAACGCGCGACACGCGCCGTCGCTCCGAGCCTTGGGTCGAAGGATGCGGCGCCGGCGGCGGACATCGCCGCGTCGCGCCTCCCGTGAACGTGGCCGCGCACGGAGACTGGAGACGACCTGACGATGCATACCCCCGACATGTCGCTGTGGGGCCTGTTCCTGCAGGCCAGCATCATCGTGAAGTTCGTGATGCTCGGGCTCATCGCGGCCTCGATCTGGTGCTGGGCGATCGTCGTCGACAAGCAGCTGCTGTTCTCGCGCACCAAGCGGAACATGGACCGCTTCGAGAAGATCTTCTGGTCGGGCCAGAGCCTCGAGGAGCTCTACCGCTCGCTGGTCAACCGGCCCAACACCTCGATGGCCGCGCTGTTCGTGGCCGCGATGCGCGAGTGGAAGCGCTCCTATGAGGGCGGCGGCCGCTCGGTCGCGGGCCTCCAGCAGCGCATCGACAAGGTGCTCGACGTCACCATCGCGCGCGAGGTCGAGCGGCTGGAGTCCAAGCTGCTCGTGCTGGCGACCGTCGGCTCGGCGGGCCCGTTCATCGGCCTGTTCGGCACGGTGTGGGGCATCATGACCTCGTTCCAGTCGATCGCCGCCTCGAAGAACACTTCGCTCGCCGTCGTCGCGCCCGGCATCGCGGAAGCGCTGTTCGCGACCGCGATCGGCCTCGTGGCCGCGATCCCGGCGGTCATTTTCTACAACAAGTTCTCCAACCAGGTGACCCGCCAGGCGAGCCGCATGGAGGGCTTCGCGGACGAGTTCTCCGCCATCCTGTCCCGCCAGATTGACGAGCGGGCCTGACCCGATGGGCATGAGCGGCGCAGGCGGAGGATCAAGCGGCCACGGCGCGCGCCGGCGGCGGCGCAGCCATGTGATGTCCGACATCAACGTGACGCCGATGGTCGACGTCATGCTGGTGCTGCTGATCATCTTCATGGTGTCGGCGCCGCTGCTCACCGTGGGCGTGCCGATCGACCTGCCGCAGACCTCGGCCAATCCGCTGAACGAGGAGAAGGAGCCGCTCACCATCACGGTGAAGAACGACGGCGCCGTGTTCCTGCAGGAGACCCCGATCGACGTCGACGAACTCGCGCCGCGCCTCATTGCCATCACGAACTCGGGCTATGAGGAGCGCATCTATGTTCGAGGCGATCGCAACGTGAACTACGGCCAGGTGATGAAGGTGATGGGCACGCTGTCCTCGGCGGGCTTTCGCCGGGTCGCGCTCGTCACCGAGCTGGAGCAGGGGGGCTGACGCGTGACATTGCGTCCGGGCCTCATCTGCTCGTGCGCCGGCCACGCGCTGGTCCTCGCGTGGGGGCTCCTCAATTTCTCGTCCGCGAAGCCGTTTGACGTCGGCGCCACCGAGGCGCTGCCGATCGAGATCCTGACGCCTCAGGAGTTCGACGCGATGACCAAGGGCTCGAAGACCTCCAAGAAGGTCGACGCTCCCAAGGTCAAGGCGGAGAAGGTCGCCGAGGCCGATCCCGAGCCCGCCGACGACGATACGCCCGTCGCCAAGGAGGACGTGAAGGCGCCGCCGCCTCCGCCGGAGGCCGCGCCCGTCACCGCCGAGGCGCCGCCGAAACCGGAGCCCAAGCCCGAGCCGAAACCCGATCCGGAGGCCGCGAAGGCGGCGGCCGAGAAGGCCGCGCAGGCGGAGGCCGCCAAGGAAGCCGAGGCCAAGGCCGCGCAGGAGAAGGCCGCCGCCGACAAGGCCGCGAAGGCGGCCGCCGAGAAGGCGTCGCAGGAGAAGGCCGAAAAGCTCGCCCAGGCGGCCGAGGCCGAGAAGCTCGCCAAGGCCGAGGCCGAGAAAGCCGCCAAGGAAAAGGCGGAGGCCGAGAAGGCCGCCAAGGCCGAGGCCGACAAGGCGGCCAAGGAGAAGGCCGAGAAACTCGCCAAGGCGGAAGCCGAGAAGGTCGCCAAGGAAAAGGCTGAGAAGCTCGCCAAGGCGGAGGCCGAAAAGGCCGCCAAGGAGAAGGCCGAGGCGGCCGCCAAGGCCAAGGAGCGAAAGTTCGATCCGTCCAAGATCGCGAGCCTGCTCGGCGACAAGCCGTCGTCCAGCGACAGCGCCATGAAGGACGTGCGCGACGCGAGCCGCAAGGCTGCGGCGGCGCGCGAGACCTCGCCCGAGACCACCGCCGGCACCTCGCGCGGCACGGCGACCAAGCTGTCGATGTCGCAGCGCACCGGCATCGACAATGCCGTGCGCGAGCAGGTCATGCAGTGCTGGAACCCGCCCTTCGGCGCGTCGAGCGACGGCAGCCTCGCGGTGCGGGTGCATTTCACCCTGAACGCCGACGGCTCGCTGTCCGGCGGCCCGGAGGTCACGAACTCGTCCTCCAATCCCGCGTTCCGCGCCGCCGCCGACGCCGCGACCCGCGCGGTGCGGCGCTGCTCGCCCTTGAAGCTGCCCGCCGAGGCCTACGATTACTGGCGCCAGGTGAACATCAATTTCGACCCCAAGGACATGATGGGCGGATGACGGCGTTCCGACGTTCTCCGTTCCAGCCCGGCCGCCCCGGCCCGGCCTTTCATTCGCGACTGCGCTTCGTCGCCTTTTCATTCCGGCGCCAGCGCGCCTCATCCGGAAGAGCCTGATGACGCTTCTCCCCGCTCGCCTTCTTCGAGCCGCAGCCTTCGCCGCGCTCGCGGTCCTCGCCGCGGCGCCCTTCGCTCCGGCGCGCGCGCAGGTGTCGATCGACATCAACCAGGGCAACGTGCAGCCGCTGCCGATCGCGATCCCGGACTTCCTGGCCAATGGCAGCGATCCGAAGCTCGCCGCCGACATGGCGGGCGTCATCGCCGCCGACCTGCAGCGCTCCGGCCTGTTCGCGCCGATCGACAAGCGCGCCTTCATCGAGAAGATCTCGAATTTCGACGCCGCGCCGCGCTTCGGCGACTGGCGCATCATCAACGCGCAGGCGCTGGTCACCGGCCAGATCGTGCGGCAGGGCGACGGCCGGCTGCGCACCGACTTCCGCCTGTGGGACGTGTTCGCGGGCAACCAGCTGGAAGGCCAGCAGTTCTTCACCGACAAGAACTGGCGGCGCGTCGCTCATCTGATCGCCGACATGATCTATGAGCGGCTGACGGGCGAGAAGGGCTATTTCGACACCCGCATCGTCTATGTCGACGAGAGCGGCCCCAAGAACGCCCGCGTGAAGCGCCTCGCGATCATGGACCAGGACGGCTATGGCAGCCGCTTCATCACCTCCGGCAGCGAGCTGGTGCTGACGCCGCGCTTCAGCCCGACCAGCCAGGAGATCACCTACATGTCGTTCGGGCAGGGCGACCCGCGCGTCTATCTGCTCAACATCGAGACCGGCCAGCGCGAGGCGGTCGGCAACTTCCCCGGCATGACCTTCGCGCCCCGCTTCTCGCCGGACGGCCAGAAGGTCGCGATGAGCCTCGAGCAGGGCGGCAACGCGTCGATCTACGTGATGGACCTGCGCTCGCGCGCGACCACCAAGCTCACCGACTCCGGCTCGATCGACACCTCGCCCTCGTTCTCGCCCGATGGCTCCAAGATCGTGTTCGAGAGCGATCGCGGCGGCAATCAGCAGATCTACGTGATGAGCGCCTCGGGCGGCGGGGCGCAGCGCATCTCGTTCGGCGACGGGCGCTACTCGACCCCGGTGTGGTCGCCGCGCGGCGACCTGATCGCCTTCACCAAGCAGTCCGGCGGCAAGTTCGCGATCGGCGTGATGCGGCCGGACGGCACCGGCGAGCGCATCCTGACCGAGGGCTTCCACAATGAGGGCCCGACCTGGGCCCCGAACGGCCGCGTGCTGATGTTCTTCCGCGACGTCGGTCCGGGGCCGAAGATCTTCTCGATCGACATCACCGGCCGCAACGAGCAGCGCGTCCCGACTCCCGGCTTTGCCTCCGACCCCGCCTGGTCCCCGCTGCTGAACTGACCCCCTCTCGGCGCGGCCGCGACGCCGCCTCTTCTCCCTCCTCGCGGCGTGAGCCGCGGGGAGGGTGGCCCCTCGCGGCAGCGAGGGGCGGGTGGGGTCTTGGGCGTAGCGCGCAGACTGTCGTCCTCGCGCCTCCGACGAACCCGCCGCCCCGCCTCACCGTCATGCCCGCTTGCGGGCATCCACGACTTCCTTCTGCAACGCCCGCAAGAGAAGTCGTGGATACCCGCGCGAAGGCGCGGGCATGACGCGGAGGTTCGGGCGGCCCATTCTGAAAGCACCCCACCCGGCCGGGCTTCGCCCGTCCACCCTCCCCTCTGCGAGGGAGGGAGGACCCCTGCGTCCGGGCGCGACGCCTCTTCTCCCTCCTCGCGGCGAAGCCGTGGGGAGGGTGGCCTGGGCCGCAGGCCGAGGTCGGGTGGGGTCTTGGGCGTAGGCGGGGGCGCCGCAGCGCCACCATCAATCATCAGAGGCGGCGCGGCGTCCCCGCGTCTCCAGGCTGTTTGAACCAATGATGCGACGGCGAACTCCGCGGCTCGAGGCCGCCGGAGCGATGACGGCCGTCCGCGCGGGCTGTGTCCTTACGGACTCACACGGGCGCGGACTTTCCGCCGCCGCGATCGCGCCATGAAGCGGTCGCGTTCGCGCGGACAAGGTTAACGGCGCCGGCTTATGAAGATGCTGAAATAAACCCTTGTTTAAGCCTAACGGAACCTTCGGTTAAGGGGGAGAATGCTATGGATCGCGCAACCGACAGCCACAAGGAGTCATCGGGCATGTTGCGTACCATGCGTATCGGTCGGAGCGCGAAAATCGCCGTCGTGCTCTGCGCGGCGCTCGCTCTCGGCGCCTGCGCCAAGAAGCCGGGCGACGGCCTCGACGGCGCCAACGGGGCCTATGGGGCCGGCGGTCGCGGCGGCCCTCCCGGCAGCCAGCAGGATTTCGTGGTGAACGTCGGCGATCGCGTCTTCTTCGAGACCGACTCGACCGAGCTCACCTCCACCTCGCGCTCCACCCTCGACAAGCAGGCCCAGTGGCTGTCGCGCTATCCGCGCTACGCCATCACCATCGAGGGCCATGCGGACGAGCGCGGCACGCGCGAGTACAACTTCGCCCTCGGCGCCCGCCGCTCGCAGGTCACGCGCGACTATCTCGTGGCGCGCGGCGTGCCGGCCAACCGGATGCGCACGATCTCCTACGGCAAGGAGCGGCCGGTCGCGGTGTGCGACGACATCTCCTGCTGGTCGCAGAACCGGCGCGCCGTCACGCTGCTCGGCGGCGCCGGATCGTGATGATCCCTCGGTTCCGGCGGGCGCGCCTCTGGCGCCGCCCGCCGGAATCGGCCCTAATTCAGCCGAACTGCGAGCGTAGCGGCCTCATGACAGCCCTCGCGTCTCAGCCGGGATTCCCACTCAAGATGTTCGACGTCCTGCGCTCTTCGCCCGTCCGACGCTTTGCGCTCGGCGCCCTGCTGGCCTGTGTCGCGCCCGGCGACGCGGAGGCGCCGTCCTGGGTCGAGCAGCGCGTCAGCGGGCTCGAGCAGAAGCTCGCCTTCTTCGGCGAGCGGCCCGAGCGGCGCGGCGAGCCGAGCTATGTCCAGCCCGCGCAGTCGTCCTCGATGGCCGACATCGCGGTCCGGCTCGACCGGCTCGAGAACCAGATGCGCCAGCTCAACGGCCGGCTCGAGCAGCTCGAATTCCAGAGCCGCAAGAACGACGAGGCGCTGAAGCGTTTTCAGGGCGACGTCGACTACCGGTTCCAGGATCTCGAGAGCGGCAAGGGCGGCGGGGCGAAGCCCGGGGGGCGCAGCGACGCCGGTCCTGTTGATGCCCAGACGGGACATAGCATGAACGCCGTCGGCTGGCAGCGCACAAGGCGCCAGCTACC
>NZ_JBJKEX010000184.1:0-6067 GCF_045505405.1 Hansschlegelia beijingensis
GTTACCGACGAGCGCATCGTCATAGAGCGCGGTGGACGGCGCATCACGGTGAGCGTCCCCCGTCACGGGGTCTCCATCCTCTTCGCCGTCATCCTCGGGGGCCGCCTCGGCTATGGCGGCGGCTTCTACGACCGCACGCTCGAACAGCTGCGCGCGAAGCAGCGTGTGGTCGCCGTCGGCCTCGCCTTCGCGGCGCAGGAGGTCGAGGCCGTGCCGACGCTCGACCATGACGCGCCGCTCGACGGCGTGCTGACCGAGCTCGGCTTCCGCCCGACGGCCGGAGCCGACATCTGATGCGCTTTCTGTTCCTGGGCGACGTGGTCGGACGCGCCGGCCGCAATGCGGTCGCCGAGCGGCTGCCGGCGCTGCGCGAGCGCTGGTCGCTCGATCTCGTGGTGATCAATGGCGAGAACGCCGCCGGCGGCTTCGGCATCACCGAGCAGATCTACGAGGATCTGCTGAACGCCGGCGCGGACGCGGTCACGCTCGGCAACCACTCCTTCGACCAGCGCGAGGCTCTGGTGTTCTCGGAGCGCGCCGAGCGCCTCGTTCGCCCGGTGAACTTCCCGCCCGGCACGCCCGGCCGCGGCGCCACGATCGTGGAGGCCCGCGACGGCGCCCGCGTGCTCGTCGTCAACGTCATGGGCAACGTGTTCATGGGGCAGGCGCTGAACGATCCGTTCCGCGCGATCGACGCCGAGCTGGAGGCCTGCCCGCTGGGTCTCGGGGCGGACGCCGTGATCGTCGACTTCCACGCCGAGGCGACCAGCGAGAAGCAGGCCTTCGGGCATTTCCTCGACGGCCGCGCGAGCGTGGTGGTCGGCACCCACACCCACGCGCCGACCTCCGACCACAGGATTCTTCCGGGCGGCACCGCCTTCATGTCCGACGCCGGCATGTGCGGCGACTATGACAGCGTGCTCGGCATGCGGAAGGACGAGCCGATCCACCGCTTTCTGACCAAGCTCTCGGCGGGCCGGTTCGAACCCGCCGACGGCGAGGCGACGCTGTCGGGGCTGGCGGTCGAGATCGACGGCAGGGGCCGCGCCGCCAGGGTCGCGCCGGTGCGCGTGGGCGGCGTGCTCAGCGAAGCGCTGCCGGAGTTCTGGGAAAGCTGAGGACGCGCGATGCGCTCGGCCGCCGGACCAGCGCCCGATGGTCCGCCGGCTTGCCAACACCCCCGCCACGCGGTATGTATTCATCGTCGATCTTGTCCGTTGGATGTTGTTGAGCGCCTCTGCGCGGCGGCGAACTTCCTCTCAATATCGATGTTTCAGCGCCGTCGGGTTTAACTCCGGCGGAGTAAATCCGCGTCGATTTTAGAAGGAAAATCGTCATGACCACCGGAACCGTGAAGTTTTTCAACGTCCAGAAGGGCTACGGCTTCATTCAGCCGGACGGCGGCTCGACCGACGTGTTCGTGCACATCTCGGCCGTTGAGCGTTCGGGCCTCCACACCCTCGTCGAAGGCCAGAAGGTCAGCTTCGAGATCGTGCAGGACAAGCGCTCCGGGAAGAGCGCCGCCGAGAACCTGCAGGCCGCGTAAGGCCTGATTGTCGTGGGGGACGCGATGGCGCTCCCGCGGCCGATCAACGCTTCGAAGGCCGGGTCTCCGACCCGGCCTTTTTCATTTCTCGAGCGGAGTTGGCCGGCATGCAGAAAATGTCCAAGGAGACGTTGTTCAAGCCATCCCGCGGCGAGGTGAAGGGCGACGCCACCACGCGCGCCGCCCGTGAGATCATCGACCGCGAGCGCGCGGAGCGTGACGCCAAGACCGAACGGCTGCGCACGGCGCGCCTCGCCAAGGAGGCCGCTGACGAGGAGGCCGCAAGGCTCGCCCCGCCGCCGGCCCCGCGTCGCGCCGCCGCCAAAAGCCCGGCCAAGAGCACGACCAAGACCGCCGCGAAGGCGAAGCAGTCCGCCTGAGGGCGGGACGGCCTATGCCGCGAGCGCCGCTCCCTCGAGGAGACGCGCGCCGGCGTCGGTGAGTTCGAGCCGCGTGCGCTGCGTGCGCGGATCGCGGCCCGTCACAGCGACCAGTCCGAACTCGTCTGCAAGCTCACTCGTGGCGCGCAGCACCAGCGCGTGCGGGACGCCGAACACCCTGGCGAAGGCCCGCGTGTCGCCCGCCACCCCCATGCGCAGCGCGGCCAAGAGGCCAGCGTCGAGCGGCGACAGCTCCGGCGCCCGCCCGACCAGCGATTCCACAGCCGCCATGAAGGCGCCCGCGTCGGGAACCTCCGCCGCCATCAGGCGGCCTCGCGCGGGCGGAAAGTCACCATCACGGATTTCGACAGCGGCGTGTCGCTGAGGTCGCCGGCCTCGGAGAACGGCACCACGGCGTTGAGCTCGGGGTAGTAGCCCGCGACGCAGCCGCGCGGGATGTCGTAGGCTACGAGGCGGAAATCCTCCGCCACCCGGGTCCGGCCGTCCTCGTGCAGTCCCACGACGTCGACCCGCGCATTGGGCGTCGCGCCCATCGCGGCGATGTCGTCCGGATGCGCGAACACCACGCGGCGCTCGCCGTAGACGCCGCGGTAGCGGTCATCCATGCCGTAGATCGTGGTGTTGTACTGGTCGTGGCTGCGGAAGGTCTGCAGCACGTAGGCGCTCTTCCGGCGCCGCGCCTGCTGGTGCTCGATCTCGGCGGGCAGGGGCGCCGCCGAGAACTCCGCCTTTCCGGAGGGCGTGTTCCATTCGCGCTCGGCGGCGGCGTTGCGGAGGCGGAAGCCGCGCGGCCTGCGGACGCGGACATTGTAATCCTCGAAGCCGGGAATCACCCGGGCGATCGCGTCGCGGATCCGGTCGTAGTCGGCCGCGAACCCGGCCCAGTCGATCCGCTCCGAGCCCACGGTCGCGGCCGCCATGCCGGCGATGATCGCGATCTCGGACTTCAGATGCGGCGAGGCCGGCTTGTTGATGCCGCCCGAGCCGTGGACCATGCTCATCGAATCCTCGACGGTCACGATCTGCGACTTGCCGGCCGCGTCGCGGTCGATCTCCGTGCGGCCGAGGCAGGGCAGCAGGAAGGCGACCTCGCCGACCGCCATGTGGCCGAGGTTGGGCTTGGTGGCGATCTGCACCGTCAGCCGGCACCGCCTCAGGGCCTCGGCGACAAGCGCGGTGTCCGGGGTGGCGCGGGCGAAATTGCCGCCGAGGCCGATGAAGGCGCGGGCGCGGCCCTCGGTCATGGCGTGGATCGCGTGCAGCACGTTGTGGCCGGGCTTGCGCGGGACCGCGACGCCGAACTCGCGCTCCAGCGCGGCCAGAAACCACTCCGGGGCGTTCTCGTTGATGCCGACCGTGCGGTCGCCCTGCACGTTGGAGTGGCCGCGCACCGGGCAGAGGCCGGCGCCCTCGCGGCCGACATGGCCGCGCAGCAGCAGCAGGTTGGTGATCTCCCGCACCGTGATCACCGAATGGCGGTGCTGGGTGACGCCCATCGCCCAGGTGGCGATCACCCGCTCGGCGCCGAGATAGACCTCGGCGAGCGTCTGGATCTCGTCGAAGGTGAGGCCCGACTGGTCCTCGATCTGGCCCCACGACGTGGCCTCGACTTCGGCCCGCCAGGCGTCGAGGCCGGTGGTGTGCTGCGCGATGAAGGCGTCGTCCAGCAGGCCGGGCTCGCCGGCCGCGCGCGCCTCGGCGTCGCGCATGAAGACGATCTTGGCGACGCCGCGGATCGCGGCCATGTCGCCGCCGAGCTTCGGCTGGAAGTAATGCGTCGCGATCGAGGTGGAGCCGCCGCGCAGCATCTCGATCTTGGCCTGCGGATCCGCGAAGCGCTCGAGCCCGCGCTCGCGGACCGGGTTGAGCACCGCGACCTTGGCGCCCCGCTGCGCGGCCCGGCGCAGATCGCCCAGCATCCGCGGATGGTTGGTGCCGGGGTTCTGGCCGATGACGATGATCGCGTCGGCGCGCTCGAAATCCTCGAGCAGCACGGTGCCCTTGCCGACCCCCAGCGACTGCGTCAGCCCGACGCCCGAAGCCTCGTGGCACATGTTCGAGCAGTCCGGGAAATTGTTGGTCCCGTAGGCGCGGGCGAACAGCTGGTAGAGGAAGGCCGCCTCGTTCGAGGCGCGGCCGGAGGTGTAGAACTCGGCCTCGTCCGGCGAGTTGAGGGCGCGCAGCTCGGCGCCGATCTCGGCGAAGGCCTCGTCCCACGACACCGGCAGGTAGCGGTCGGTCGTCGCGTCGTAGCGCATCGGCTCGGTCAGCCGGCCGACATTCTCGAGGGCGTAGTCGGTCCAGCCGCGCAGCTCGCTCACGGTGTGCTGGGCGAAGAAGGCCGGCGTGGCGCGGCGGGCGGTGGCCTCCCACGAGACCGCCTTCACGCCGTTCTCGCAGAACTCGAAGGACGAGCCGTGCTCCGGATCCCCCCAGGCGCAGCCCGGACAGTCGAAGCCGTCGGATTGGTTGGCCTTGAGTAACGTCATCGCGCCGGTCAGCGCGGAGCCGCTCTTCAGCAGGTGCTTTCCGCAATTGCGAAGAGCGCCCCAGCCGCCGGCGGCGTGGGACTTCTTGAGAGGCGGCGCGACGTTCGCCATAGTGTTTACCTATTGGAAAGAAGCGCAGGACCGGCCCCGGCCCGCCCTCGCCATCTACGTCCGAATGCGCTGATGTTCAATAGAAAAGCAGCATTTTGGAAGCGTTGGAAGATGCCGGAGGCCGATCGCTTGATCGAAGATCATGATCAAGGCCGGCGTCCGCAACGATAGGCAAACGCTATCGTTCAATTCGACGAAGGCCCGCCGCTGGCATCCCAGAAGGAGCGTCCTTGCTGCGATGCAATGCGCGGGTGGCGTGGATCGGTCGGCGCGAACTCGTGGCCGCGCTCGCGCAGTCGCGGACGCTTCGTCTTCCTTTCGGCCCGGCCCGGCCCTATAAGGCCGCTTTCCTCAAGCGTCGGACGTCCGCCGCGCCCGCCTCGCCGGCGACCCGGGACGTCCTCACATCTCGGAGGCGACCCTTGGCCGGGCATTCGCAGTTCAAGAACATCATGCACCGCAAGGGCCGCCAGGACGCGGTCCGGGCGAAGCTGTTCTCAAAGCTTGCGCGCGAGATCACGGTCGCGGCCAAGGCCGGTCTTCCCGACCCCGACATGAACCCCCGCCTGCGGCTCGCGATCAACGCCGCCAAGGCGCAGTCCATGCCGAAGGACAACATCCAGCGCGCCATCAACAAGGCGTCCGGCGGCGACAGCGAGAACTACGAGGAAGTCCGCTACGAGGGCTACGGGCCGGGCGGCGTGGCGATCATCGTCGAGGCGCTGACCGACAACCGCAACCGCACCGCGTCGGCGGTGCGCTCCTACTTCACCAAGTCCGGCGGCGCGCTCGGCGAGACCGGCTCGGTCGGCTTCATGTTCAACCGCGTCGGCGAGATCGTCTATCCGGCCAAGGCGGGTTCGGCCGACGACGTGCTGGAGGCGGCGATCGAGGCCGGCGCCGAGGACGTCCAGTCGGACGCGGAGAACCACGTCGTCACCTGCGCCTTCGAGGACCTGAACGAGGTCTCGAAGAGCCTGGAGGCGAAGCTCGGCCCGGCGGACAGCGCCAAGGCGGTGTGGCGGCCGACCGTGACGACCGCCCTCGACGAGGACAAGGCCGCCTCGCTGATGAAGCTGCTCGACGCGCTGGACGAGGACGACGACGTCCAGAACGTGCACGGCAATTACGAGATCTCCGACGAGGTGATGGCCAAGCTCGGCTGACCGCGGCCGCTCAGCGCCACGCTGCGTCCCACACCGGGGCGGACAGCGCGGCCGCGAGCAGGATCACCGCATAGGCGGCGCGCCGGTAGCCGGCCTCGGTCGCGCCGAGGAAGCGGCGCGCGCCGAGAAAGATGCCGATCCCGTAGGCCGGGCCGAGCCAGAGGCAGAGCCACAGCACCTCGGTGGTCACGAGGCCTGCCCACAGCAGCGACCCGAAGGTCACGAACGACACCAGCGCGAAAACCGCGATCATGTTGGCGCGGATGATCCCGCGTTCGCCCGGCCCCGCCAGCCAGTAGGCCGCGATCGGGGCGCCGGAGATCTGCGCGGAGCCGCCCAGCACGCCGGCCGCGG
>NZ_JBJKEX010000185.1:0-6013 GCF_045505405.1 Hansschlegelia beijingensis
GATCGTGGCGTCGACGCGGAAGTGTCCGTCCGGGTCGGCCCGCAGCGTCACGGCGCCGTCGCTCTCAGCGAGCGGGGGCGGCGCCGGATCAGCGCCCTTCGGCTGCCGAAGGGCGCCCAGTTCCGAGGCCAGGTAGACGGCCCCGATCACCGCGAAGGCCGCGAGCAGGATGATCTTGATCAAGTCCGCGTCCGCCGTCAGGCCCGCGCGGATCATGCCGCGCGGCTGGTGGGCCGCGGGTTAACGGCGCGCCGACGCAGGATGGACCTTCGTGAAGGCCCTTCAGCTTGGCTGCACCAGGCCCTTCTGTGTGATGAGGTCGACGACCTTCTGGGCGAGTTGTTCGGGGGTGTGCTGCGTGGTGTCGAGGAGGAGGTCCGGGGTCTGGGGGCGTTCGTAGGGGGAGGAGACGCCGGTGAAGTTCGGGATCAGGCCGGCGCGGGCGCGGGCGTAGAGGCCCTTCGGGTCACGCGCCTCGCAGACCTCCAGCGGGGTGTCGACGAAGATCTCCAGGAACTCGCCCTCGCCGACCAGGCTGCGGACCAGCTCGCGCTCCGCCTCGAACGGCGAGATGAAGCAGCAGATCGCGAGCGTGCCGGCCTCCACGAACAGCTTCGCCACCTCGCCCACCCGGCGGATGTTCTCCACCCGGTCGGCGTCCGTGAAGCCGAGGTCCTTGTTCAGCCCGTGCCGGACATTGTCGCCGTCGAGCAGCATGGTGTGCTGGCCGGCGAGCGCCAGCCGCTTCTCGACGAGGTTTGCGATCGTCGACTTGCCCGAGCCCGACAGCCCCGTGAACCACAGGATCGCCGGACGCTGGCGCTTCAGCGCCGCGCGCGTCTCGCGGTCGACCGCGCTCGCATGGCGGTGGATGTTGGTCGCCCGCCGCAGTCCGTGCAGGATCATGCCGGCCGCCGCGGTGGCGTTCGTCTCGCGGTCGATCAGGATGAAGCCGCCGGTGTCGCGGTTGTCCGCGTAAGGGTCGAACGCCAGCGCCGCCCCGGTCTCGACATTGACCTCGGCGATCTCGTTCAGCCCGAGCGTCCTGGCCGCGAGCTGGTCGAAGCTGTTGACGTCGATCTTGTATTTGAGCGCCGTCACGGTCGCCGGAACCGTCCTGGCGGCGAGCTTCAGCAGATAGGAGCGGCCCGGATAGAGCGGCTCCTCGTCCATCCAGATCAGCTTGGCGGCGAACTGGTTCGACACCTCAGGCCGCGTCTCCGGATGCGCCAGCACGTCGCCGCGCGCGACGTCGACCTCGTCCTCCAGCGTCAGCGTCACGCTGTCGCCCGCGACCGCCGCCTCGCGGTCGCCCTCCATGGTCACGATCCGGGCGACCCGGCTGGTCCGCCCCGAGCCCGCCACCACGATCGCGTCGCCCGGCCGCACCGAGCCCGAGGCGAGCGTGCCCGCAAAGCCGCGGAAGTCGAGGTTCGGCCGGTTCACCCACTGCACCGGGAAGCGCATCGGCGCGTCCTTCAGACCGCTCGCCACCTCGACCTCCTCGAGATGCTCGAGCAGCGTCGGGCCGCGATACCACGGCGTCTCGGGCGAGGCCGCGGTGACGTTGGCGCCGGTCAGCGCCGACAGCGGGATCGCGGCGATCTCGGTGAAGCCGAGCTTCTCGGCGAACGCCCGGTAGCCCGCCTCGATCTCGGCGAACGCCACATGGCTGTAGTCCACGAGGTCGATCTTGTTGACCGCCACCGCGACCCGCCGGATGCCGAGCGCCGAACAGATGAAGCTGTGCCGCCGCGTCTGGGTCAAAATCCCCTTGCGGGCGTCGACCAGGATCACCGCGAGGTCGGCCGTCGAGGCCCCGGTCGCCATGTTGCGGGTGTACTGCTCGTGGCCCGGCGTGTCGGCCACGATGAAGCTGCGCTTGTCGGTCGCGAAATACCGGTAGGCGACGTCGATCGTGATGCCCTGCTCGCGCTCCGCCTCGAGCCCGTCGACCAGCAGCGCGAGGTCGATCGCAGGCCCGGTGGTGCCGTATTTGCGGCTGTCCCGCTCGAGCGCCGAAAGCTGGTCGTCGAAGATCAGCCGGGTGTCGTAGAGCAGCCGCCCGATCAGCGTCGACTTGCCGTCGTCGACCGAGCCGCAGGTGATGAAGCGCAGCAGCCCCTTGCGGGACACCGCGTCGGCGAGCGCGCGCGCCGAGAAGTCCGGGGCGTTCATCAGAAATAGCCCTCGCGCTTCTTCTTCTCCATCGAGCCGGCCTCGTCGGCGTCGATCAGCCGGCCCTGCCGCTCCGAGGTCGTCGAGGCCAGCATCTCGGCGATGATCTCCTCGAGGCTCGCCGCATCGCTCTCGATCGCCCCGGTCAGCGGATAGCAGCCGAGCGTGCGGAACCGCACCCGCCGCATCTCCGGGACCTCGCCGGGCTCGAGCGGCAGCCGCTCGTCGTCGCGCATGATCAGCGCGCCGTCGCGCCGCACCACCGGCCGCTCCGCCGAGAAGTACAGCGGCACCACCGGGATCCGCTCGGCCAGCACATATTGCCAGACGTCGAGCTCGGTCCAGTTCGACAGCGGGAACACCCGGATCGACTCGCCGGCCTTGACCCGCGTGTTGTAGAGCCGCCAGAGCTCCGGCCGCTGGTTGCGCGGGTCCCAGCCATGGCCGGCGGTGCGGAACGAGAACACCCGCTCCTTGGCCCGGCTCTTCTCCTCGTCGCGCCGCGCGCCCCCGAAGGCGGCGTCGAAGCCATGTCTGTCGAGCGCCTGCCGCAGCCCCTCGGTCTTCATCACCTGGGTGTGCACGCTCGAGCCAGACGCCACCGGCGACACGCCGCGCCGCACCCCGTCCTCGTTGACATGCACGATCAGCTCGACCCCGAGCCGCCGCGCCGTCTCGTCCCGGAACGCGATCATCTCCCGGAACTTCCACGTCGTGTCGACATGCAGCAGAGGAAACGGAGGCTTCGCCGGATAAAACGCCTTCATCGCAAGATGAAGCATCACCGACGAGTCCTTGCCGATCGAATACAACATCACAGGATTGCGAAACTCAGCCGCAACCTCACGGATGACGTGAATCGACTCCGACTCCAACGCCCGTAAATGAGACGATAATGATGAGGACATGGGATCCGGATAAAATACGAGAACATAATGTAGTATGTTCTCAATTTACGTCCGAGATCCGATAGACCCTTTGCCATAGCGCCGCAAGCGCGAACGGCGCCCGCCAGATTACGGGCCGCCGCGGCTCGCTCAGCCGAGCTCGCGCTCCAGGAACGCCATGGCGGCGGCGGGATCGACGTCGCGGGCGACGAAGCTCTTGCCGATCCCCCGCGCGAGGATGAAGGTCAGCCGCCCGCGCTCGACCTTCTTGTCCTGCTGCATGTGGGCGAACAGCGCGCCCGGGCCGCCGACGCCTCCGGGTATCGCGCCAGGATGGGTCGGCAGTCCGACGGCCGCGAGGTGGCGCTCGACGCGAGCCGCGTCCTCCGCGGGCGCCAGCCCGAGCTCCGCGGAGAAGCGGAAAGCCATGGCCATTCCGATCGCGACGCCTTCGCCGTGGATCAGCCGTCGCCCGTCATAGGCCACCTCGGCCTCGAGCGCGTGGCCGAAGGTGTGGCCGAGATTGAGCAGCGCCCGGTCGCCGTGCTCGTGCTCGTCGCGCGCCACCACCGCGGCCTTCGCCCGGCAACTCGTCGCGATCGCACGGGCCCGTGCGGGGCCGCCCGCGAAGATCTCGCCGTGACTCGCCTCAAGCCAGCCGAAGAAGGCCGCGTCGTCGATCAGCCCGTATTTGACGACCTCCGCATAGCCCGCGCGAAACTCGCGCGGCGGAAGCGTGTCGAGCGCGTCGGTGTCGGCCAGCACCAGGCTCGGCTGGTGGAACGCGCCGATCAGGTTCTTCCCGCGCGGCGAGTTGATCCCGGTCTTGCCGCCGACGGAGCTATCCACCTGGGCGAGCAGCGAGGTGGGCGCCTGGACGCAGCGCACGCCCCGCCTCAGGATCGCGGCGGCGAAGCCCGCGAGGTCGCCGATCACGCCGCCTCCGAGGGCGAGCACGACGTCGCCGCGCTCGATCCGCGCCGCGAGCAGGCTGTCCACCACGAAGCCGAGCGTCTCGAAGGATTTCGAGCTCTCGCCCGGCGAAACCGTGACGGTCTCGACCTTCAGACCCGCGGCGCGCAGCGCGGCGACGACCACCGGCAGGTGCAGCGCGGCGACGTTCTCGTCGGTCACCACGGCGACCGTCCGGGCGCCGAGCGCGGCGATCCGCTCGCCGGCTGTATCGAGCAGGTGCGGGCCGATCAGGATGTCGTAGGAGCGTTCGCCGAGCGCGACGCGGACGCGTTCGTGCTCGACCGCCTCAAGCGCCGTCATGTCAAGTTCTCCAAGGGCGCGCCGGGGCTGAGCTTCGCATGCAGCCCCTCGATCACGTCGGCCACCACGTGATCATGCGGGGCGTCGCGGGACAGGATGGTGAGGTCGGCCAGCGCATATACGGGATAGCGGGTCTCGAGGAGGGCGCGCAGGGTCGCTTCGGGATCGCCGGACGCAAGCAGCGGCCGGTTGTTGCGCTTGCGGACCCGCCGCAAGAGGACGTCGACCTCGGCCTTGAGCCAGACAGAGAGACCAGCCTCCGCGATCCGCGCCCGGGTGTCCGGGTTCATCCAGGCCCCGCCGCCGGTCGCCAGCACCTGCGGCCCTTGGCCGAGCAGGCTCGCGATCACGCGGGCCTCGCCGGCGCGGAAATACGGCTCGCCGTGCTTCTCGAAGAGTTCCGGGATGGTCATCCCCGCGCGCGCCTCGATCTCCGCATCGGCGTCGAAGAAAGGCAGTTCGAGCGCCTGGGCGAGACGGCGGCCGACAGACGTCTTTCCCGCGCCCATCATGCCAATCAGGACGATCGAGCGGCTGCCGAGGCTCGCGCGCACGGCCGCCGCCTGATTGGCCGGGGCCGAAGCTGCTCCGTCCTCCTGGCCGCCGGCGTGGCGGTCGTCGGGATGTGGCGTCGCCGTCATGGCTTCCGGCAAAAACTCCTGTTGGGGCGGCGCGCAACCTATTCCTAAAGCCTGCGGAGACACAATTGTCGATAATTGCGACGGTCTGGTCCTATGGCGACCTGATCTGGCGCGCGCGGCCGGGCCGCGAAACGATGGGTGGCGCATGCCGAGCCTCATCAGATTCCTGACCGTCCTCGGCGTCGTCGGCGCCTTGGGGTTCAGCGCGGTTTACGCGCTCGCCACCTTCGTCACGCCGCGAACCCGGGAGATGGTGGTGACGATCCCGGCCGCGCGCCTGCGCCCGCCCGCGCCGGAAGCCGCTGTCGCGCACCCGAGGACCGCGGGAGCGGAGACGTCCGCGGCCGACACGACGACGCGATGAGCGGCCGGGCCGCAAGGCGTCACGTCGAGGCCTTTCTGGAGATGGCGAGCGCCGAACGCGGCGCGGCGCTCAACACCCTGCAGGCCTATCGGCGGGACCTCGACGACTACGTCGCCTTCCTGGCCACCCGCGGCGTCGGACCGGACACGGCGGGGCCGGAGGACGTCCGCGCGCATGTCGCCGACCTCGCCGCGCGCGGCTTCAAGGCCTCATCGGCGAGCCGCAAGCTCTCCGCGGTCCGCCAGTTCCACAAGTTCCTCTATTCAGACGCCATCAGGAGCGACGATCCGACCGCCGCGATCGACAGCCCGCGCCGCGGCCGCGCGCTGCCCAAGACGCTTTCGACGGCGGACATCGAGGCTCTGATCGCCGCCGCGGCCGACCCCGGACCTGAGCCCACGCCACGAGCGCGGCTGTCTTCGGCGCGGCTCGTCTGCCTTTTGGAGATCGCCTACTCCACCGGCCTGCGCGTCTCGGAGCTGGTCAGCCTTCCCAGGTCCGCCGCCCGTCCGGACGCGGCCGTGATCGCCGTGAAGGGCAAGGGCGGGCGGGAGCGGCTCGTGCCGCTGACGCCGCTCGCCACCCTGGAAGTTGAGCCCGAACGGAACGGTGGTGAAAAATTGGGCGGCCGGAACCTTGCCTGCCCAGAAATACGAGTTGGCGGCGTT
>NZ_JBJKEX010000186.1:0-6010 GCF_045505405.1 Hansschlegelia beijingensis
GCTCCAGCAGGTCGCGCAGCCCGGCGCGGCCGGGTTTGCCCGACGCCGCGCCGGCGAGGTCGGAAAGCAGCGTCTCGACGGTCTCCAGGCTGCACGCCCGGTTCACGCCGATCACCCCGGACGGCCCGCGCTTGATCCACCCGACGACGTAGAGACCCGGCGCGGGGCCTCCCTGACCCGTCACGCGCCCGCGGACGTGGGGTATCGTGCCGGCCCTCGCGTCGAACGGGACGCCCTCGATCGGGACGCCGGTGTAGCCCACGCTCCGGAACACTAGGCCCGTTTCGATCACGGCGGTTTCGCCGCATGGCGTCGCGACCTGGGCGAACGCCTCTCCGGAAAGCCGGCATCGGTCGAATAGCACGCGCTCCACGCGTCCAGCGCCCTCGATCGCCTTCGGGCTGAGGTTGAACCGCAGGTGGATCGCCTTGCGCCGCTCGCGCGGCCGGCCCTCCAGCGTCCTGAGGATCTTCAGGCTCTGCGCGGCCGTGACGCCCCGGGGGTCGGCGATCTCGGCCGCGCAGGCCGTTCCGATCGCGAGATCCGAGGGATCGAGGACGACGTCGGCCTCGGAAAGCGTCCCGAGCTCGCGGATCTCCTTCGCGGTCCACTTCGCCTGGGCGGGCCCGCGCCTGCCGACGAGGTGCACGTCCCGCACCCGGCTCTCGGCGAGGACTTCGAGCGCGTGGGAGCAGATGTCGGTCTGGCGGAGCTCGTCCACCGACTTGGAGAGGATCCGGCAGACGTCGATCGCCACATTGCCGTGGCCGAGCACGACCGCGGTCTCGCAGGACAGATCGAACGACCGGTCGCGATAGTCGGGATGGCCATTGTACCAGGCCACGAACTCGGTCGCCGAGCAGCTTCCGGGCAGGTCCTCGCCCGGCGCGCCGAGCTTGCGGTCGGCTGACGATCCGCTGGCGATCACGACGGCGTCGTAGAGCGCGCGCAGCTCGTCGACGGACACGTCCCGACCGAGCGTCACGTTGCCGAAGAAGGCGAAGCGCTCGTGGCCCGCGATCTCGGTGAAGTTCTGGCAGACCTGCTTCAGTTTCGGGTGGTCGGGGGCGACCCCGAACCTCACCAGCCCGAACGGCGTCGGCAGGCGCTCGACGACGTCGACTTCCGCGCCGGCGGCGAGCAGCGCCTCGGCCGCGTAGAAGCCGCTCGGCCCGCTGCCGACGACGACGACCCTCAGTGGCGCCGAGGGGTTCACGGCAGCGTCCTCAGTTCAGGCCGAGTTCGCTGCGCCGCGCTTCCGCCGACGGAAGCGGCGCCTGCTTCGCGCGGATGACCGGCAGCGCGCTCGCCCTGGTCGCGTTGATCTCGATCCACTCCTCCTCGTCGCCGGAGAGGTCGAACTCCTCCTTGATCGCTCCGACGGGGCAGGCGGGGATGCACGCGCTGCAATCCACGCAGACCTCCGGGTCGATGTAGAGCCGCTCGTCGTCGCCGTGGAAGCAGGCGACCGGGCAGACGGTGACGCAGTCGGTGAAGCGGCAGGCCTGGCAGTTGGCGGTGACGACGTGGGTCATGCTGGCGTCCTGGGCATTTCCATCAGGGGAGGCCGCGGCGCGTCACGGCGCGCCGCGGCTTCCGGCTCATGCAGCGACGTGTTCGACCTCGACGAGGTTGTCCGAATAGCTCCCCGCCATTCCCATGCCGCAGTGGGCGTCGGAGCTGATCGAGTTCACGGCCGTGCCCGACTTGGTGAAGCTCGGCCAATGGCCGAGGTTGGCCATCACGAGGCCGGGCATCAGCGCGTCCACGATCTCGGCGCGGCCGTCAAAGTGCCCGCGCTCGTTGAACACGCGCACCGTCGAGCCGGTGACGATCTGGCGGGCCGCCGCGTCGGCGGGATGCATGAAAACGGTCTGCTCCCCCTGGCGTTTCTGCTTGGGCTCCTCGTTCGCGTATTGCGAGTTGAGGAAGGCGTGCGCCTTCGGCGAGACGATCGAGAGCGGGAAGCGCTTCGCGAGCTCGGGGTTGGTTTCCCGGGACTCGTAGGGCGGCACGTAGTCCGGCAGCGGGTCGATCGGCTCGCCGGGCTGCATGCCCTCATACATCGACCGCCAGACGGGCACGACGAAGTTCTCGGTGACGCTCGACTTGAACTCGCACTTGCCGGACGGGGTCTTGAAGTTGCCTTCAGCGTGCGGCTTGCGCTCGTGCGGCAGCCCGACATTGATGCGCGCCCAGCCCGTCTCCTTCAGCGTCTCGAGCGTGATGCCCGCGAGCGCAGGCGAATCCCAGTCGTAGAAGTCCTGGAGCATCTCCCAGTCGGAGCGGTCCCAGTAATCGTCGTTGAAGCCCATGGTCTTGGCCAGGCGGCGGAACATCTCGACGTTCGGCACGCAGTCCGGCGGCGGTGAAATCGCCGGCTGGTTGAGGCTGATGTAGAGGTGGCCCCACGTCACCATGATGTCGAGCTGCTCGGCCTGCATGGCGGACGGAAGGATGATGTCGGCGTATTTCGCCGTGTCGGTGATGAAGAGCTCGCTGACGACCGTGAACAGGTCTTCGCGCTCAAGTCCTCTCGCGATCTTGGCCTGCGCAGGCGCCTGGCTCATCGGATTGGAGTTGTAGACGAACAGCGACTTGATCGGCGGGTCGAGCTGCAGCTCGCCCGTCAATGCGGCCCCAAGGTCGAGCTCGTTGACCACGCGGGTGCCGGGGCGGATCCAGTCCGGCCGGCAGATCTTGTCGAAGTTGGTCGGGAACTCCCAGATCGGCATCTCCATGGCGCCGCCGCCGACATGCCGCCACGCGCCGATCAGCGCCGGCAGGCAGGTGATGGCGCGGATCGCCTGTCCGCCGCCGCGGCTGCGCTCGATCGCGACGCCCTCGCGGATCGCGGCCGGCGGCGTGGTCGCGTATTCGCGGGCGAGCGTGATGATGTCCTCGACGGGGATGCCCGTGATCTGGGAGACGCGCTCCGGCGGGAACTGCGCCGCGCGCTCCTTCAGCTCCTCGTAGCCGAGCGTGTACTTCTCGACGTAGTCGTGGTCGACGAGGTCCTCGGCGATGATCACGTTCATCATGCCGAGCGCGAGCGCGCCGTCGGTGCCCGGATTGATCTGGATGTGCCAGTCGGCGGCCTTCGCGGTGCGGGTGCGGACGGGGTCGATGACGACGACCTTCGCTCCGGCCTCCTGCGCCTTCACGATGAACGGCCAGCCGTGGATGTTCGTGCTGGTCATGTTCATGCCCCACACGATGATGTATTTCGCGTGGACGAAGCTTTCGATGTCCAGCCCGCCGGACGGCCCGACAGTCATGATCCATGCGGTGGACGAACCGCTCTCGCAGTAGGTCTTCTCTGCGACGGTCGATCCGAGGCGGTTGAAGAATGCGTCGCCCGCGGTCAGCCCGTTCAGCGTCCCCTGATGGCCGAGATAGGCGTGCGGCATGATCGCCTGCGCGCCGTATTGGGCGATGATCTCGTTCCACTTGTCCCGGATCGTGGTCAGCGCCTCGTCCCAGGTGATCGGCTCGAACTGGCGCGTTCCCTTCGGTCCGACGCGCTTCAGCGGCGTCAGGATCCGCTCGGGATTGTAATGATGGCCGGCGAAGTCCTTGAGCTTCACGCAGAGGCGCCCCTGCGTCATCGGATGGTTCTTGTCGCCGGTCACCTCGACGAGCTTGCCGCCCTTCACGTGGTACTCGAACGCGCAAGTGTCCGGGCAGTCGTGCGGGCAGGCGCCGCGTACGATCATGGTGTCGATCTCAGCGTTCATGGCTGGCTCCGTCCTTCCAAGACGTTGCGAACGTCGGCCCATCGGCGAAGACGTTTCGACTGTCTGGAACGATACCAAGGAGCCCGCTCCGGTAAATCGTACGGACGTCCTAGAGCGATCGAATAATGTGCAGATTAGTACGATGCCTAGCAAAAATGCTGGGCGCCGTGCGAGGGCCGCGTGCGCTGCAGCAGCAGGCCGCCGGACGCTTTCAAATCGCCCAGGGGCGCCATGCGGTTCGAGCAAGCGACGGCGCGCCCTCTGGTCAAAGTTCTTGTACGGTCGTACTGGGAAATATCGCGGCTTCCGAAGGCCGCCCCAGGGACGGGGAACCCCATGGTCAATCTGCCGTCGTCGGCCGCGAAGGGTTCGACCCGGAAGGGCGCCGGCAGGTCCGCCATGATCCTGGAGGTCGCCAAGGACATCGTCGTGACCGAAGGCTTCGCGAACCTGTCGTACCGCAACATCGCCAAGCGCGCCGGCATCGCGGTCGGGAATGTCAACTACTACTATCCTTCGAAGGACGACCTGTTGGTCGACCTCGCGGAGTTCATCTTCGATCGATGGGACGAGCGCCTGAAGAAGCGGGTGCCGTCGCGGCTCAAGAGCGACCGCGAGATCTTTCAGTTCTCGATCAAGTTCATGATCGAGGAGAACAAGCGCGAGCGGACCGTCACGCTCCTCATGGAGATGTGGGCGATGGCCAACCACTCTCCGCCCGTGTCCAAGATGCTTGGCGCGTTCTACGCGCGGATGCGCTCCTGGATCTCCGACATGATCGAGCGCGTGCGTCCCGACATCGGCCGGGAAAGCCGCGACCTCCGCGCCGCGCTGATCACCGCCCAGATCGAGGGCCTGATGATCCTGATCGGCCCGAGGCGGGTCAGGCACGAGGAGCTCGCCGGCATCGAGCAGGCTGCGGCCGAGCACATCGAAAATCTGGCCTTCGGCGACTGATCGGAGGCCCGCGATCGACGTCTGATCCGCGCGCCCCTCGGGGCTGCTCGCTACGGGCTGACGGATGGCGCCAATGGAGGCTCGACGCCCTGTGGCCGCCCCGCGATGATGGGGGAGCGTCCGACGTACAGGAATCGAGCGTCGCTTTCCGGCGGGCCGACAGGAATGGACCGGCTGATGGAGCTGAGCCGTGCGGCCCACGCTGGCGTCGACCGCCTGAAGACGGCGCTGCTGCTGCTCGCGCTCGCGGGTCTCCTGGCCGGGCTCGCCTTCTCCTTGGCGGGGAACGCTGAGGCCGCCCGGATCGCCTGGTCCGCCGGGGTCGCGCCGGTCCTGCTCGCCCTTCTGGTCGACATGGCGCGCAGCCTGCGCCGGGGCGATGTCGGTCTCGACGTCGTGGCGGCCTTGTCGATGTCCGCCGCTCTCATCTTCGGCGAGACGCTCGCGGCTTCCGTCGTCGCCCTCATGTATTCCGGCGGCGCCTTCCTGGAGAGTTTCGCCGAAGGCCGCGCGCGGCGCGAGATGCGGGACCTGCTCTCGCGCGTTCCCCGAACCGCCATACGGCACCGGGACGGCGGGCTGGAGCAGGTCTCGCTCGACTCGATCGGGCCTGGCGACCGCCTGCTGATCCGGCAGGGCGACGTGGCGCCGGTCGACGGCGTGATCATGTCCGATACGGCGCTCCTCGACATGTCGGCGCTTACGGGCGAGTCGTTCCCGGTGCGCCTGGCGCGCGGCGACGAAGCGATGAGCGGCGCCACCAATGCGGGCGAGGCCTTCGACCTCGCCGCGACGCGCCCCGCCGCTGAGAGCACCTACGCCGGGATCGTCAGGCTGGTGGAGGAGGCGCAACGTTCCAAGGCCCCGATGGCGCGCCTCGCCGACCGCTGGTCCGTCGGCTTTCTCGCCGTGACGGTCGCGCTGGCGTTCGCGGCTTGGTGGTTCACCGGCGATCCGATCCGGGCCGTCGCCGTGCTGGTGGTGGCGACGCCCTGTCCCTTGATCCTCGCTGTGCCGGTGGCGCTGGTGGCGGGCATGTCGCGGGCCGCGCGCTCCGGCGTCCTGGTGAAGGGCGCGGGGCCGCTCGAGACGATGTCCCGGATCCGCACGCTGGTTCTGGACAAGACCGGCACCCTGACCGACGGGCGCCCGCAGATCGTCGCGATCGAGAACCATGGCGTCATCGCCGACCAGGACATGCTTCGCCTCGCGGCGTCGCTGGAGCAGGCGTCGGGCCATCCGGTCGCGCACGCCGTCATCGGGGCCTTGGAACGTTGCGCCTCCTCCACCAGCCTGACGATCCCGGCGTAGGTGCT
>NZ_JBJKEX010000187.1:0-5963 GCF_045505405.1 Hansschlegelia beijingensis
CCTCGGACGCGCGCTCGCGGTCTCAGCCGCCGCGATCCAGGATCGCGAGCGCCGGCTCGCTGCGACCGAGGCGCTGTTCCGCGGCTTCTTCGATCATTCTCCCGACGCGCAGGCCGTCGTGGCCGTCGAGCCGGACGGCGCGTTCCGGATCGAGACCTGGAACGCCGCCGCCGCCAGTTTGTCCGGGATTCCCGCGAGCCAGGCCGTCGGCCGTTCCCCCCGCGAAACCTTCGGCGAGGCGCGCGGGGAGGCGATCGAGCGCGACCTCCGCCGCGCCATCGCGCTCGGCCGGGTCTCGATCGTGGAGCGCGAGGTCACCTCCTCGGGCGCGCCGGGGGTGTTCGAGATGGTCCAGGCCCCGCAATTCGCGGCCGACGGAACCGTGCAGCGGATTTTCGTCAGCGCACGCGACATCAGCGAGCGCAAGCGCGTCGAGCGGCTCAAGAACGAGTTCGTCTCGACCGTCAGCCATGAGCTTCGCACGCCGCTGACCTCGATCGCCGGCTCGCTCGGCCTGCTGGCGGGCGGCGCCGCCGGAACGCTCGGGGACAAGGCCCGGCATCTGGTGGCGATCGCGCACTCCAACAGCCTCCGGCTGGTGCGGCTCATCAACGACATTCTCGACATCGAGAAGATCGAGGCTGGCCGCATGACCTTCGAGGTCCGCACGGTGCTCGTACGCGAGCTGATCGAGCAGGCCGTGGGAGGACTTAGCGGCTATGCGGAGGATCTCGGCGTGCGGGTCGAAGTGGCGGAGGGCGCCCGGGGCCTGATGGTGCGCGGCGATCCGGATCGGCTCACCCAGGTCGTCACGAACCTCGTCGGCAACGCGATCAAGTTCTCGCCGCGCGGGGAGACCGTGACGGTCGCCTCGGCGGCGGAGGGCGACATCGTGATGATCGCGGTGCGCGACCGCGGCCCCGGCGTCCCGGAGGCGTTCCAGCCCCGCCTGTTCAGCAAGTTCGCCCAGGCGGACGGCTCGGACACCCGTCGGCTCGGCGGCACCGGCCTGGGCCTCGCGATCGCGCGCGAGATCGTCGAACGGCACGCGGGGGCGATCTCGTTCCGCAGCACGCCCGGCGAGGGCTCCGAATTCGAGGTGCGGCTGCCGCGGCACGCGGAGCCGGAGACCTCCGCGGCGGGCCGGGCGGCGGAAAGCTTTCTTAGGCCGACCGTGCTCGTCTGCGAGGATGACCCGCTGGTCGCCACCATCCTGGTCGAACAGATGCGCGACGCCGGCTTCGACGGCCTCGCCGCAGGCACCGTCCGGGCGGCGCTGGAGGCGCTGAGGACCCAGAAGGTCGACGCGGCGCTGGTGGACCTGCGTCTGCCGGACGGCGACGGCCTGGGGCTGATCCAGGAGGTTCGCGCGACGCCCGCGGGGGCGCGCATTCCGGTCGTCGTGGTGTCCGCCGACGTGTCATTCGGACAGCGCGACGCCCGGGCGGTCGGGCTCGACATCGCCGCCTGGCTTCAGAAGCCGATCGACATGCGCCGGCTCTCGGGCCTGCTCCGGCGGCGCCTGAGGCCCTACGGGCTGCGGCCGCGCATTCTGCACGTGGAGGACGACGGCGACCTGGCCAAGGTCGTGTCGGCGGCCCTGAGCTCGATGGCGGACGTGGTCTCGGTCGCCGGGCTTTCCGATGCGCGCCGCGAACTCGCGGGCGGACGCTTCGATCTCGTGATCATCGACGTCGCGCTCGAGGACGGCTCGGGGCTGGACCTGCTGCCCGAGCTCTCCGCCGCGCATCCGCACCGCATCCCGGCGCTGCTGTTTTCGGCGCAGGACATCGAGCCGGCTTGCGCGGCAGACGCCGAGGTCGCGATCACCAAGTCGCGGAGCTCGTTGCTGGCGCTGGTCGAGGAGGTGCGGCGGCTGACGGGCCCGCCCGCCAGCGACGCCGCTCCGCCCCGCGTCAGGATGGGGGCGGAGCCTTGAGAGGGGCCTGAGGCGCTTTACTTGACCGCGGACTTCACCGCGGTGGTCGCCTTGCCGACGGCCTTCTGCACCTTGCCGGCGGCCGCCTCGCCCTTGCCCTTGCCTTCGAGCTCGCGGTCGCCCGTGGCCTTGCCGGCGGCTTCCTTGGTCTTGCCGACAGCTTCCTTGGCCGCGCCCTTAACGGTGTTCTTGTTCACCATCGTCGTCACTCCTGCGGGGCGTCTCGCGCCCACTAAGCGAGCTTGACCGGCTCGCGGGCGGTTCAGAGCACGAAACGTCCCAGGACGAAGCCGACCAGAAGCGCGCCAGCGGCGGCCCCCAGCGGGTTCTGCCGGATCGTCTCCTCGAGCGAGGCCCTGCGCGCGCTGAGATCATCCATCGCCTCGTCATAGGCGTGGCCCCCGCGACGGGCGGTGTCCTTCAGGCGACGCGCGCCCTCGTCCGCGGCGCTGGAGACCGAATCACCGGCCTGCGCGCCGGCGCTCCGGGTCTTCGCACCGGCCTCGTGGCCCTTCTGGGAGATGTTGTCGGCCAGCTCGTCGGCCTTCTCGGGGAAATTGGAGTTCGCCATCTTGCAAAGCCCTTCGCTGGTCGCCGGAGGCGGCGTTCCTGCAACAAACGCCGTGGATTAACGCCGGTTCCAGCATGTTTCCGCGCCGCCGCGGCGGTCGCGTCGCGAGGGCCGCTTGCGGAGCGCCGCGCCGCCCCCTATAAGGCCGCCGTCGGTCGGCGGAGTGTGGCGCAGCCTGGTAGCGCACCTCGTTCGGGACGAGGGGGTCGCAGGTTCGAATCCTGCCACTCCGACCACCGACTTAAGCCCTGTGTTCAGGGCGAGCGCGTCGAGAGGCCACGTCCTCCCTCCGCCTCGCGGAGTTCAGGTCCGGGACGGCCCGGCTCCCGGAGAGGGGGGCGAGATGGCCTGGATCTACCTGCTGGCGGCAGGACTTCTGGAAATCGTCTGGGCTTACGCGATGAAGCAGTCGGACGGCTTCACGCGCCTGACGCCGACGCTTGTCACCTTCGCGGCCCTGATCGGCAGCCTTGGGCTGCTCGCGCTCGCCATGCGGTCGCTGCCGCTCGGCGTCGCCTACATGCTCTGGACGGGAATCGGCGCCATCGGCGCGTTCGCGGTCGGCGTGTTCGTGCTGGGCGAAAGCGCCAGCGCGGGCCGGCTCGTCGCCGCGGCCCTGATCGCCGGCGGACTGATCATGATGAAAATGACCAGTCCGACCTGAGGCTCCCGCGGTCCTCGCGGAAGGGCGGGGTGGAGCGGGGCTCCACCCTTTGATCGTTCAGCGGCAGACCTCGATGCGGCGCACGCGGGTGTAGCCGCGCGAATCGACGTAGCGCTGGTTGGTCAGGTAGCAATCATCGTCTCCGCCGCGCCGCGAGCCGGCGATCGCCGCGCCCGCGATCAGGCCGAGCGCGCCCGCGCCGACGATCGCGGCGGTACGGCCGCCATGGTTGTGGTGGCGATGGCCGCGATAATAGCCGTGATGATGGCCGCCGCCGTGGCGACCCCAGTGGCGCGAGTCAGCCGAAGCGACGGTCGGAACCGCGAACGCGCCCAGGAGCGCCGCCGAGACGGCGACTGCGATCGTCTTCTTAGTATTGCCGAACATGGACAGTGTCTCCTTTGATGCTCGAAGCATGAATGGGTCGACCTGAACCTTGGATTAACGGAATCCGCCGGACGAGCTCTTCCTCGGGTCTCGCTTAATATTCCGTCTGTTGCAGAAAACACGGCCCGGCCGCCGGGTACTGCTCGCTAGCGATGGTCGATCGATCAGCCGGCCGGGGCTTAGGGGTCGCGCCGGCCCGCGCTTGGCGTCGGTGGGGAACAGACCGGGAGGGCTCAGAGTTTCCCGGCTCCAGGAAGAATTGGAGACAAGCAAGATGGCGAAGAAGATGCAGGACCTGCTGATCGAAGAGCTCAGCGACGTGTACAGCGCCGAACGGCAGATCACTCAGGCGCTGCCGAAGCTCGCCAAAGCCGCCGCGTCGGCCGATCTGAGGACCGCCTTCGAAAGCCATCTGGAAGAGACCAAGGGGCAGATCGCGCGGCTCGACCGGATCTTCTCGCTGCTCAAGACGCAGCCGGAGGAGAAGGAGTGCAAGGCCATGAAGGGCCTCGCGGAGGAGGCCGACGAACTGCTGAAGGAGGATCTCGCGCCAGAGGTGCTCGACGCGGCGCTGATCGCGGCGGCGCAGAAGGTCGAGCACTATGAGATCGCGAGCTATGGCTCGCTGCGCGCCTATGCGGACGCCTGCGGCCTCGACGAGGTGGCGGATCTGCTCGGCCAGACGCTCGCCGAGGAAAAGGCGACGGATGAGAAGCTGAATGGTCTCGCGGTCGCGGAGATCAACCCGCGCGCCGTGGAGAGGTCGGCGGCCTGAGGGCGCGGAAGGCGGCGAAGGCCGCGATCCGCGCCCGGGCTTCGTCTCAGATGCGCGCGGCTTCCTGCACGGCGGCCTTTTCGAGGGCCGCCAGCGCGGCCTCGGCCCGCTGGAAGGCCTCGGAGGCCGTAGCCCAGTCCTGAGCCTTGGCGGCCGCCATCATGCGGGCGGCTTCCTGCCGGACCGCGTCGCGGCGCTGGATCAGCTCCGGCCAACGGTCGCCGGAGCGGTCGAGGCGGGCGGCGAATTCGTCCGCCACGAATGTCGGCGGCGTGAGCCCGACCAGGATCGACCCGAGCCGGCGGTGCGCGATCGCGCTGTCGGCCGCAAGCCGCGCCAGTTCGTAGTTCTTGATGTTCTTGCCGGCCGCGGCGTCGACGCCCGCCACAGCCGCGCTTTCGGCGGCGACGAGCTTGGCCAGCGCCTCGTCGATCTCGCCGCGCGTCTTGCTGGCGGTCTCGGCGATGCGCGAGACGTTCTCCGATATCTCGTTGGTGGCCGCGCGCTGCTGGCTGAGCACCTCGGCCAGCGCATGCATCTGCGTCGTGATCACCGAGACATGCTGCCCGACCGCCTCGACCTTGCCGCCGGTGGCGCGGATCGTGGCCTCGCCCTCCGCGACCGCGTCAGCGCTCTCCGCGGTGGCGCGCTTGATCGCGTCGGTCTCTTCCATCAGCGTTGCGATGCGGGCCCGGATCTGCTCGGTCGCCTTCGCGGTCTGCCCCGAGAGCGACTTCACCTCGTTGGCCACCACGGCGAAGCCGCGGCCGGCGTCGCCGGCGCGCGCGGCCTCGATCGTGGCGTTCAGCGCGAGCAGGTTGGTCTGGCTGGAGATCGCCTCGATGGTGCCGGCCATATCGGCGATCTGGCGCACGGCGTCCTCGAGCACGGAGATGCGGTTCGCAATGCCGGTGACGCGATCGCGGATCGCGTCCATCGAACCCGCCGCCTGGCGCATCTCGGCGACGCAGGCGGTGGTCTCGTTGCGGGCGGCGACGGCGTCGTCCGCGCCGGCGCGTCCCATCGAGGACATCTCGGAGATCGAATTCGCGAGCTCTTCGACCGCGCCCGCGATGGTGGAGGTGCTTTCGGCGACCTGGCGCACGTCATGCGTGACCCAGCCGACGCTGAGACCGGTGGCGGCGGCCTGCGCCGCGAAGCCCACGATGGTCTCCAGATCCTGCCGGCCGCGCCGGTCCAGCTCGGCCGCGAAGGCCTTGAGGGCCTCTCCGGCGTCGCCTTCCGGCCACTGCGCAATCGCCGCGCCGCGCTTCAGCGCGTCGAGCGCCGCGACCAGCGTGGCGTGATCCAGAACCTGAGCGGCGTCCTGCCGCGGCGCAGCCTGGACAGGCTGCGATTGCGCCGTCTGGCGCCCGAACCCGAATGTCATGGTCCCCCAACCACCGTTCCGGAAGCCGCTTCATGCGGTTCTCGCGGCGGAGCATGACGCGGCGGCGTTAACGGCGGGTGACCGGGCCGTCACCTCGGCTCGTTGGGCGAAAGCGCCCAGCGCGCGTTCACCCGAACCCGAAGCTCCTGCTCGCCGCGTGCGATCGGCGTCGCCTGGGCGGCCTCCAGCGTCTGGCGCGCCGCGAAGGCGCGCATCGGCTCCGGCTCGCCGACCTCC
>NZ_JBJKEX010000188.1:0-5911 GCF_045505405.1 Hansschlegelia beijingensis
GGCCGAAGCAGCAGGACAGCGGCGGCGATGTTCGCGCCGTTGGAGAAGCCGAGCGCGGCCGGCTTCCGGAGCCCGTAGGCGTCGCGCGCCTCTGCGACGAAATCCGCAAGGTCATGCGCGCGGCGGCGGACGTCGTCCTCGTCGAACACGCCCTCCCGCAGTCGTCGGAAGAAGCGCGGCGCGCCGCCCTCGAGGACGTTCCCGCGCGGCGCGAGGAGCGCCGAGCCGGGCGCAAGCGCCTGTCCCAGGGGGAGCAGGTCGTTCTCGTCGCCGCCAGTGCCGTGCAGCAGGAGCAGCGGCGGGCGGGACGGCTCCGTCGCGGGGATGAAGCGATGAAGGTGACGGAAGGTCTCTGCGACCGTCATGGCGAACCTCCGGCCGCGACCGCGGCCCATATTGGAGAGAAGGCGGCGGGCGCAGGAGGCGCCCGCCGGAACATTCAGCCCACTGTCTCCGCCGCCGCGTCGGCGAGCGGCGGAAGCGCCGCCTCGATGCGCGCCCGGTGCGACTCCAGGAACTTCGGCAGCTTGAGCGACTGCCCGAGTTCGTCCGCCGGCTCGTCGACCGCGAAGCCCGGGACATCCGTGGCGATTTCGAACAGCACGCCGCCGGGCTCCCGGAAGTAGACGGACCGGAAATAGTCGCGGTCCTTCTGCTCCGTGGTCGGGACGCCGTAGACCCGCGCGAGCTTCTCCACCATCGCCGCCTGCTCGGCGTCGTCGGCCGCACGGAAGGCGATGTGGTGGACGGCGCCCGCGCCGGGCCTGCCGGGAAGGAAACCCGGAGCGGCCCTGAGGTCGATGACGTCGCCCATGCCGTCGCCGGCCCGGAACCTGGTCGTCGCTCCCTCGGCCCGCTCCTCGGCGTAACCGAACACGCCCGTCAGGATCGCCGCGGTGGCGGCGATGTCCTCGAGCAGCAGGCTGACGCCGTGGAAACCGCGGATCGCATGCTCGGCCGGCACGTCCTCGCCGTTCCAGGCGGGCTCCGCTTCGGCGCCCGGGACCGCCACGAGCGCGAGCCGCATGCCGTCCGGATCCCGGAACGGCAGCACGGTTTCGCCGAAGCGGGTCTCCGGCGCCTCATGCCGGACGCCCTGAGCGACGAAGCGGTGGGTCCAGAAGCCGAGCGCGGCTTCCGGCACGCGCAGCGCCGTCTCCTGCGTCTCGCCGACCCCGAGCCTGCCGGGCGCGACATGCGCCCAGGGGAAGAAGGTCAGGATCGAGCCCGGGGAGCCTTCCGGGTCGCCATAGTAGAGATGGTACGTGCCGGGATCGTCGAAATTGACGGTCTTCTTGACCATCCGCATGCCCAGCACGCGGGTGTAGAAGTCGACGTTGCGCCGGGCGGAGCCCGCGATCGCGGTGACGTGGTGGATGCCGTTGTGAGCCATTGCAGCGCTCCGATGGTCGTGGCGCCGTCTGCGCCGATGGGACGGAAGGTGGCCCTGCCGCCCGCGCTTCGTACCCCCCTCAGCTTGATCACGCGCAAGCTGCATATTGCGCGATCCACCATCATCCTGCTTTGATGCAAATCATCCCTTCGAGAATCAACTGGTGCGCAGATGGCCGACCTGTTCCGTTCGCTCTCCTGGGATGATCTGCGGCTGGTCAAGGCGATCGCCGAGGCGCGCGGCATGCCGGGGGCGGCGGCGACGCTCGGGCTCAACCACTCGACCGTGTTTCGCCGGCTCGGCCAGATCGAGACGACGCTCGGGGTCACGCTGTTCGAGCGCCGCCGCAACGGCTACGGGCTCACCCCGGCCGGCGAGGAGATGACGCGTCTCGCCGCCGAGGTCGAAGACCGCATCGCGGCCTTCTCCCGGCGCATCGAGGGCCGCGCGATCTCGCCGGCCGGCGATCTCCGGGTCGCGACTAACGACACGTTGCTGATCCACCTGCTGACGCCGCTGTTCGCGCGCTTCCAGCAGGCCTGCCCGGACATCCGCCTCGACGTCGTCATCGGCAATCCGGCGCTCAACCTGTCGAAGCGCGACGCGGACGTCGCGATCCGGGCGACAGACAGCCCGCCCGACAACCTTGTCGGGCGGCGGGTGGCGCGCATCGCATGGGCGCTGTACGGGCGGGCGTCCGACTTCCCGGACCCTGACGCGCTGCCGGACCTCGCCGAGCTCAAGATGCGGCCCTGGGTCTCGCTCGGCGAGGAGCTGACCGGACTGAAGGTCGTCAGGTTCGCGCGCGAAAACATACCGGAGGCCAGGCTGCGCTACCGGACCAACACGGTGCTTGGCCTCGCCGAGGCGGTCGAGGCGGGGCTCGGCGTCGGCCACATCCCATGCTTCATCGCCGAGACGCGGCCGGCTCTGGTCCGGCTCGCCCCGCCGGACCCCGCTTTCGCCGCCGATCTCTGGATCCTGACCCATCCCGATCTGCGGCAGTCCCCGCGGGTGCGGGCCTTCATGGACCTCATGGGCGCAGAGCTTGCCGCCACCCGCCCGCTCCTCGAAGGCGCGGGGCTACCGGACGGCGGAGACGTCGGAACCGACTGACGGTCACGGTGTTCCCCAACCTCTTGCAACGGGGTGGGCGGTGATGAACCAAGGAAACGGGCCGGTCGTCGTCGTGACGGGCGCAAGCGCAGGGGTCGGGCGGGCGATCGCCATAAGGTTCGCCGATGCGGGCTTCCGGCTCGGGTTGATCGCGCGCGACGCGACAGCGCTCGAGGACCTCCGCGAGGAATGCGCACGTCGCGGCGCACAGGCGCTGCCCATCGCGGCCGACGTCGCGGACGCCCCAGCCATGTTCGCGGCCGCCGAGTGTATCGAGGCGGAGCTCGGCCCCATCCGGATCTGGATCAACGACGCGATGGAGACGGTGTTCTCCCGCTTCGGCGAGATGACGCCCGAGGAATTCCGGCGCGTGACCGAGGTGACCTATCTGGGCTTCGTGCACGGCACGATGGCGGCGCTCCGGCGCATGCGCGTGCGGGATCGCGGCACGATCATCCAGATCGGCTCCGCCCTCGCCTATCGGGGCATTCCCCTGCAGTCGGCCTATTGCGGCGCCAAGCACGCGATCCGCGGCTTCACCGAATCCGTGCGCTCCGAGCTGATCCACGACAGGTCCGCCGTGCGGCTCGTGATGGTGGATCTGCCGGCCGTCAACACGCCCCAGTTCGGCTGGGCCCGCGCTCACCTCGAAAACGCGCCCCGGCCGATGGGGGCGCCCACTCAGCCAGAACTCGTGGCGGAGGCGGTGTTCCGCGCCGCCCACGGGAACCGCTCCGACTACTGGATCGGCTGGACCACCGCGCTCACGGTTCTGGGCAACGCGATCCTCCCGGGCTTCATGGATCGCTATCTGGCGAGGGCCGTCGAGGGCCAGCAGGGCGACGAGCCGATCTCGCCGGACCGCCGCGACAACCTGCAGGCGCCCGTGCCGGGCCGCCATCGCACGGAGGGATCGTTCTCCGCGGAGGCGACCGCCGGGGCGCCGCTCATGGCCGCCAACGTGGTCCGGATCGGCGTGGTGGCCGCGGGCGCACTGCTGTTCGCGGGCGTCGGCGCCGCGATCGCCGCGGCGCGGCGGCGGCGCTGACGCCTTCCTCCCTTCGAACTGGCCTTGCCTCCCGCCGGCGATCGGTCGCTAGGGCGCGGCGAGCAGCGCGGGCGTCTCCGCCACCGGGCCTGCGAGGCCCAGACGGGCCTCCATCGCGGGCCGGTTCGCGCCACCGATCAGATCGGCCAGCGTCTTGCCGTCCAGCACGGCCATGAAGGCGCCGAGCGCTTCGCACAGAAGGCTCTGGAGCCGACAGACATTGATCAGCGCGCAGCCCGGGCCGTCGGCCTGGAAGCAGGCCACCAGGGCGAGATCCTCCTCGGTGAATCGAACGACGTCGCCGACCCTGATCTCCTCGGGGGCGCGCGCCAGCCTGAGGCCGCCGCCCTTGCCGCGCGTGGTCTGAACAAATCCCCCGCGGCCGAGATTGTGGATCACCTTGACGAGGTGGTTTTCGGAAATGCGGTGCGCCTCCGCGATCTCCCGGATCGAGACGCGCCGGTCCGGACGCAGGCCGATATAGATCAGCGCGCGCAGGGCGTAGTCGGTGTGGAGCGTGAGGCGCATTCTCGAAGGTATATTGGCTTTACACCTTTTATCCAAGCCTCTAGAAGATGTGCGGCACGCACACCTTCGGGGGACAGATGGCAAGAGAACTCAGCGAGCCGACGATCAGCCTCGTCGAGGCGACCGTGCCAGCCCTGCAGGCGCATGGGCTCGACATCACCCGGCGCATGTATGAGCGGCTGTTCCAGAACGCGGAGATCCGCGAGCTCTTCAACCAGTCGCATCATGGCGAGACCGGCTCGCAGCCGCAGGCCCTCGCAGGGGCCGTGCTGGCCTATGCCCAGAACATCGACAATCTCGGCGCGCTGGCCGGCGCAGTCGAGCGCATCGCCCAGAAGCATGTCGGGCTGAACATCCTGCCCGAGCACTATCCGCATGTCGCGGAGGCGCTGCTCGCCGCGATCAAGGACGTCCTCGGCGACGCCGCGACGCCGGAGATCCTGGCGGCGTGGGGAGAGGCTTACTGGTTCCTCGCCGACATCCTGATCGGGCGCGAGAGCCAGATCTATGCCGAGCACGCCGCCACGCCCGGCGGCTGGGTCGGCTGGCGCGATTTCGTCGTCGCCGAAAGACGTCGCGAGAGCGACGTCATCACCTCGTTCGTGCTGAAGCCCGCCGACGGCGGCAAGACCGCTCCGCACCGGCCCGGCCAGTATCTGACGCTGTGGCTGGCGGTTCCGGGCGGCGCGCCGCTGAAACGGAACTACACCATCTCCTCCGCCCCCGGGGGCCCTGCGTCGTGGCGGTCGGCGCCGCGCTCATGCTCGGGACGGCGTCGCCCGTGCGGATTCCGGACATCGGGCAGGTCGCGGGCGGCGTGCCCGCCGGTCGGTCAGGCGTCGTCATCGCGGCTTTGAGCCTTCATGGATAGAGGCGGGTGCGGACCCAGGCGTCCGCCGCGCTCTCGCGCCGGAAAACCGCGCGGTCGTGCAGGCGGAACGGCTGGTCCAGCCAGAACTCGATCGAGATGGGGATGATGCGGAAGCCCGTCCACCAGTCCGGCCGCGGCGGCTCGCCTCCGGCGAACTCGGCTTCCCGCGTCGCCACCGCCTCTTCGAGCGCGGCGCGCGAGGCCAGCGGCTGGGATTGCCGCGAGGCCCAGGCGCCGATGCGGCTGAGCCGCGGGCGGGTTGCGTAATAGGCGTCCGCCTCGGCGTCGCTGACGCGCTCGACGGGACCGCGCACGCGGATCTGGCGCCGCAGCGACTTCCAGTGGAACACGGCGGCGGCCTTCGGCTGCTGATCGAGCTGCGCGCCCTTGGCGCTGCCGACATTGGTGTAGAAGACCAGCCCGCGGCGGTCGAAGCCGTTCATCAGGACGATACGGACGTCCGGCATCCCGTGCTCGTCGACGGTGGCCAACGCCATCGCGTTCGGGTCATTGATCTCGGTGGCGCGCGCTTCTTCGAGCCAAGCCTCGATCACAGGGAAGGGGTCGTCGACTGCGTGGAAGTCACCCGGCATTAACTGCTCCTGCCGTTCAATCCAGCGGCGATCAAGGAGTTCCTGAGTTTGTTGCGTAGCCTCGATCCGCCTCTGGCGACACGCGTTTCCTCTACACGAGCGTCGGCTGCGCCGCGAGCGCGACTGCTGCTGCGGGTCGTTGCGATCTCGACGGTCGCGCTTTTCACCGCCGCATGCAGCATGACTTATCCGCTGTCGGGCGACGCCGACGACATCAAGACCGGCAGCATCGACGCCCGCACGTCCGCGCAGCCCCATGCGGCCGACGCCGTGAGAACAGCGTGAACAGCAGCACGACGAACGGCACATACTCGGCGGCCGCGGCGTGGATCACCTCCGTGGCCGCCGGACCGACGCCATGG
>NZ_JBJKEX010000189.1:0-5879 GCF_045505405.1 Hansschlegelia beijingensis
CCGATCGAACTTCCGGCCCTGGTGACGGTCAAGCTGCTGATCCACCCGCTGATCGTGTTCGGAATCCTGCAGCTCGTGGGCGGCTTCGATCCCGTGTGGGTCGCGACCGATCTCCTCAACCTCTCGCTGCTTTCCTCGCTGCCGCCGGTTCACTTCGCCCGCGGCGTCGGCCTCGCGGCGATCTCGCGGTTTGGCCCGTTGCGTCGCTTCGTCATGCGCGAAGGACTGCTCGGCGCGCCCGGCCTCTGAGGTTCAGCCGAGCCAGCCGCCGACGATCAGCGCCAGCAGGCCGGTGACCGTCAGCACCGAGCAGACCGTGCCCACGAGGATGACGCTCGACGCGCGCTCGACATAGACGCCGTATTGGCTGGCCATGACGAAGACGTTGAGCGCCGGCGGCAGCGACGCCATCAGCACCGCCGTCGCGACCCACACGGGATCGAAGCCGCCCACGAGCTGCAGGATTCCGAACACGATCAGCGGGTGGATCAGCAGCTTGACCGTCACCAGGGCCGGAAGTTCGATCGGGATCCGCGTCAGCGGCGCGAGCGCGACGGTGACGCCCATCATGAACAGCGCGCAGGGCGCCGCCGAGCCGCTGAGCAGCGTGACCATCCGCATCACGGGCTCCGGCGGAGCATAGTGGAAGTAGGCCGCGAGCCCGCCGACCACGGTCGCGATGTTGAACGGGTGGAACACGATACGGCGCAGCACGAGCCCCGCCGTGACCCACGGGCTTTCATGCCTGGGGCCCGAGATCGACATCAGCAGCGGCACGAGCGTGAACAGCAGCGTGCAGTCGAACACGAAGATCAGCGCGGTCGGCGCCGCGGCGGCGGGCCCCAGCGTCGCAAGCGTCAGCCCTGGACCCATGTAGCCGACGTTGGAATAGCTTCCCGCCGCCCCCTGGATCGCGGCCTCGGGCAGCCGGCCGCCGCTCGCCGCCAGGCCGATCCCGAGCGACAGGAGGAACGCCGTGAAGGTCGCGGCGGTCGTGGCGGCCACGAAGCCGACATTCGCCAGCTCCTCGAACGGCGTCTTCGAGATCAGCACGAAGTAGAGCGCCGGCACCGCGACGTAGACGATGTAGATGTTGAACCAGGCGAGGCCGCTCTGGGGCGCCTTGCCGATCCGGCCGCACAGGAAGCCGAGGAAGATCAGCCCGAAAAACGGCAGCGCCAGTCCGGCCACGTCGGTCATGGACTGGCGCGCTCCTGGGCTGCGGGTCCTGTGCAGATTTCCGGCTAAGTGTTCCTCGGGCGCGGGTCAACGGCGGACGCGACATGGCCCGCATGTGGGCCGGCAGCGGCGGCCGCCAGCCATGCGACGAAAGCCGTCTTGCGACGCAGCATTGCGCCCGCGAAATCTGCGCCTCCCCCGCCTCAGCGAAAGGCTGCGAACATGATCGTCCCGAGCGCCTATTACCGCCCGCTCGCGCTCGGCGCGCCCGCGCCCTTCCGCGAGCCGCCGGTCAAGGTCGAGCGGATGATCCATTTCGTCCCGCCGCACGTCGAGAAGATCCGCGCGCGCGCCGCGGATCTCGCGGCGCACGTCGACGTGGTGCTCGGCAATCTCGAGGACGCGGTCCCGGCGGACGCCAAGGAGGCCGCCCGGGCCGGCTTCATCCAGATGGCGCAGGCGACCGACTTCGGCGCGGCGGGCCTGTGGATCCGGATGAACGCGCTCGACAGCCCGTGGGCGCTCGACGACGTGATCGAGATCGTCGGGGCGGTCGGCGACAAGCTCGACGTCATCATGCTGCCGAAGGTCGAGGGCGCCTGGGACATCCACTATCTAGACCGGCTGCTCGCGCAGCTCGAGGCCCGCCACAAGCTTCAGAAGCCGATCATGATCCACGCGATCCTGGAGACCGCGCAGGGCGTGATGAACGTCGAGGAGATCGCCAGGGCCAGCCCGCGCATGCACGGCATGAGCCTCGGACCGGCCGATCTCGCGGCTTCGCGCCGGATGAAGACCACGCGGGTCGGCGGCGGCCACCCGAGCTACGGCGTCCTCGCCGACAAGGAGGGAGACGGGCCCCGCGCCTTCTCGCAGAGCGACCTCTGGCACTACACGATCGCCAAGATGGTCGACGCCTGCGCGGCCAACGGCATCAAGCCGTTCTACGGGCCGTTCGGCGACTTCTCCGACGCGGAGGCCTGCGAGGCGCAGTTCCGCAACGCGTTCCTGCTTGGCTGCGTCGGCGCCTGGACGCTGCATCCGAGCCAGGTCGCGATCGCCAAAAAGGTGTTCTCGCCCGACGTCGAGGAGGTCAGGTTCGCCAAGCGCATCGTGGACGCGATGCCGGACGGCACCGGCGCGGTGATGCTGGACGGCAAGATGCAGGACGACGCGACCTGGAAGCAGGCGAAGGTGATCGTCGACCTCGCCCGGCAGATCGCTGAACGCGAGCCGGAGGCCGCCGAGCGCTACGGACTCTGAAGACGCGGGACCGTTGACGGAGGCGCGCGGCTCAGATCATGTCGCGCGTCCAGTAACGGGATTCCTGATGCATTCCGAGCGCTTCCGCCGCGCGAAGTTCACGATCGGCCAGGTGGTCCGCCACCGCGTCCACCCCTTCAGGGGCGTGATCTACGACGTCGACCCGACCTTCTCGAACAGCGAGGAGTGGCTGGAGGCGATCCCGGCGGAGGTGCGTCCGGCGCGCGATCAGCCGTTCTATCACGTGTTCGCCGAGAACGAGGAAACCGAATACGTCGCATACGTTTCGGAGCAGAACCTCGAACGCGACATAAGCGGTGAGCCGGTCCGCCACCCGCAAGTGGAGGCGATGTTCCGGCGGGCCGAAGACGGCTCCTACAGGATCCGCCGGTTCTTCATGAACTGACCCCACGGAGCGGAACGAAAAACGCCCGGGCCAAGGCCCGGGCGTTTCGCGTTCAGGACCTGAAAGGCTTACTGACCCTTGACCGGCGCCTTGTCGCCGATGGAGGGGCCGCCGTCGCTCGGCGGGACCGGCGTGCTCGGCGCCTGCAGCTTGTTGCGCTGCTGCTCCGCGAGCCGGTTCAGACCCTCGTTCATTTCCTTCTTGTACTCCTCGATCGCCTTCGGGTCCGCGGCCGGACCGTCATAGGCCTTGGTGAAGCCCGCGAGGCTGATCGGGAAATTCAGCGTCTTGGCCTGCTGGTTCATCGCCTGCAGAACGAGATTGGTGCCTTTCTTCATGTTGTTGAAGAAGGCGTCGTTGATCTCGAGCTCGGCGTAGCAGGCGTTCGGGAAGCAGATCGAGTACTTGCCGTTCGTCGGGTTGTTCTGGTCGACCGCGATGCGCACGCCCGGCTGGATCAGCAGGCCGGGGGGGACGGCCGCGAGCACGAACTTCTTGTTCTCGCCGCTCACGACGCGCACCGCGATGGAAGCGATCGTCTGGCCGGTCTCGGTCCGAAGGTCACGGGAGGTCAGGCAGACCTCCTTCTTCGCATTCGGGTCGGTGTTGCAGATCTTGACCCAGTTCGGCTGCGGCGGGGCGGGCGGATTCGCCGACATCGGACCAGGCCCGGCCGCGGCGTCGGGAGCCTTCTGAGCGTCGCCCGCGGCAGGCTTGTCCTGCGCGTAAGACGGTGCGGCGACCATGCCTAGCGCCGCGGACAGCAGGGCGAGGCGCGCGATCTTACCCAGTTCCATGCAGTTTCCTTCCTGTCGTTCAGCACGACCCGACCCGCTCGGCCGCCGCGCGTCTATAGTGAAATCCTGCGCGTCGCGCATCTACGCGGAAGCCGCTCGACTGCGAAAGCGGTGACCGGCTGTCTGTCCAGCAAATACGGCGAGACAGTGACCCAGCAGGCGCCCGGCGGCCCGTCGGCGCAGGGCGCGCCCAAGACCACGCCTGTGATAACCTCCTTTTCAGGATTTGCGAATCGCGGCTCGCGCCGGCCGCACGAGAGAATGGCGACCGAGCCGTTGAAGGGACCATGGATCGCGCGTCGGGATGTGCTGAGAGCGGCGCCCGCGCTTGCTCTGGCGCTATGCCGGCCCCTGCCTGCGGCGGCGGCTGACGAACCGCTGCCGCGACGCCACGGCGTGGCGATGCATGGCGAGCCCGCTCTTCCTCCCGGCTTCGAGCGCCTGCCCTACGCCCGCCCTGACGCTCCCAAGGGCGGCCGGCTGACCAATGGCTGGCTCGGCGCCTTCGATACCCTCAATCCCTACGCCTACAAGGGCGTCCCGGCGCAGGGCCTCAAGGGGTTCGTCTATGAGAGCCTGCTGGCTCGTAACTATGACGAACCGTTCGCGCTCTATGGCCTCGTCGCCGAAACCGTCGAGTTGCCCGACGACCGGGACTTCATCGTCTTCCACATCGATCCACGCGCGCGCTTCTCGGACGGCGAGGCGGTCGGCGCGGAGGACGTGCTGTTCACCTTCGAACTGCTGCGCGAACACGGGCAGCCGGCGTTCCGGTCAAATTACCGCCGCGTGCGCAACGCTGCGGTGATCGACCAGCGCACCATCAGATTCGACCTGCCGACCGATGACCGCGAACTGGCGATGATCCTCGGGCTGATGCCGTTGCTCGCGAGCCACGCGACGGATGTCGGCCGATTCGAGCAGACCACCTTCACGCCGCTGGTCGGGACCGGCCCCTACGGCGTGAGCGCGATCGATCCCGGCCGCTCGATCACCTATCGGCGTGACCCGAACTATTGGGGCCGCGACCTGCCGGTGAACCGCGGCGTGAACAATTTCGACGAGATCCGCTACGACTACTATCGCGACGCCAACGCGATGCTCGAGGCGTTCAAGCGCGGCCTGGTCGACATCCGGGTCGAGGCTGATCCGGTGCGCTGGACGACCGGCTACGACATCCCGGCGGTCCGCCGCGGGGAGATCGCGCTCGAAAGCTTCAAGTCCGGCCTGCCCTGGGGCATGAACGCCTTCGTCTTCAACACCCGCAAGCAGATCTTCTCGGATGTGCGGGTGCGCGAGGCGCTCGGCTTCCTGTTCGACTACGAGTGGGTCGACCGCAACATGTTCGGCGGCGCCACGGTGCGGACCCAGAGCTACTACGAAGGCTCTGAGCTGTCGTCGCACGGTCGGCCCGCCGACCCGCGGGAGCGGGAGTTGCTGGCGCGGTTCCCCGGCGTCGTCAGGGACGACATCCTCGAGGGGCGCTGGAGCGCGCCCAGCGGCGACGGGTCGGGCCGCGATCGGGATCAGTTGCGAAAAGCGCTCGACCTGCTGGCCGCGGCGGGCTGGTCGCTGAAGGGCGGCGCGCTGGCGCGCGACTCGGACGGGGCGCCTTTTCGGTTCGAGATCATGGTCTCGACCAAGGAGGACGAGCGGCTGGCGCTCGCCTTCGCGCGTGGTCTGGAGCGGATCGGGGCGCGGGCGGACGTGCGGCTGGCGGATTCCATCCAGGCGTTCCGCCGGCTGCAGACCTACGACTTCGACATGATCGTCTACAACTGGGTGTCGTCGCTCTCGCCCGGGACCGAACAGAAGAAGTATTGGAGCGCCGCCGCCGCCGACACCCCCGGCGAGCGCAACTACATGGGCGTCAAGGAACCTGCGGTCGACGCCATGATCGACGCCATGCTGGCGGCGCGGGAGCGACCCGACTTCGTCTCGGCGGTTCGCGCGCTCGACCGAATCCTGCTCTCTGGCTTCTATGTCGTTCCGCTGTTCCACGTGAGGGAGCAGTGGATCGCTCGTTGGAAGACAATCCAGCGCCCGGACGTGACGCCGCTTTACGGACCTGTACTCGAAACCTGGTGGCGCGCGACGTCGCCGGCCGGCACCGACGGTTAGCCATGCGCCTCAGCCCATTCGCTCCTGACCCGATGCCGAACCCGGTCGCAGGCCGGCTGACGCTCGACGGCGTGCTGGCGCTGAACGCGCGCCGCAGCCCCGAGCGCCGCGCG
>NZ_JBJKEX010000018.1:0-22382 GCF_045505405.1 Hansschlegelia beijingensis
CGCCAGCAGCAGCCGGCCGCGCTCGCCGCCCGACAGCGCACGCACTGGCGAGCCCGCCTGTTCGGGCGCGAACAGGAAGTCCTTCATGTAGCTGACGACATGCTTGGTCTGCCCGCCGACCTCGACAGTGTCGCCCCGTCCGCCGGTCAGCGCGTCGCGCAAGGTCGTGTCGGGGTCGAGGCTGGCGCGCCGCTGGTCGATGGTGGCAATCGCCACATTGGCCCCGATCCGCACGGTCCCTTCATCCGGCGCCAGCGCGCCGGTGAGCAGGTTGAGCAGCGTCGTCTTGCCAGCGCCGTTGGCGCCGACGAGGCCAACGCGATCCCCGCGCGCGATCCGGACCGAGAAGTCGGAGACGATGGGGCGATCGCCGAACAACTTGGAGACCCGCTTGGCCTCGATCACCAGCGCGCCCGAGCTCTCCGCCTCCGTCACCGTGAGTTGCACGGAGCCCTGGGCGCGGCGCGCGTTGCGGCGCGTCTCGCGCAGCGTCTCGAGCGCCCGCATACGGCCCTGATTGCGTTTGCGGCGGGCGGTGACGCCGTAGCGAACCCAGTCCTTCTCCATCTCGATCTTGCGATCGAGCTTGTGGCGGTCACGCTCTTCCTGGGCGAGCAGCTCGTCGCGCCAGGCCTCGAACGCGGCGAAGCCCTGATCGAGCCGGCGCGTCCGGCCGCGGTCGAGCCAGAGCGTCGTGCGCGTCAGGTTCTGAAGGAACCGCCGGTCATGGCTGATGAGAACCAGCGCCGAGCGCGAGCTCTTGAGCTCGGCTTCGAGCCATTCGATCGCCGGCAGGTCGAGATGGTTGGTGGGCTCGTCCAGCAGCAGGATGTCGGGCTCCGGGGCCAATGCCCGGGCCAGCGCCGCGCGGCGCGCTTCCCCGCCGGAGAGCTTGTCGGTCGGCGCATCGCCGGAAAGACCAAGCGCCTCGAGCAGGTATGCGCCACGGTAGGGGTCGTCCCCCGGGGCGAGGCCCGCGTCCACATAGGCGCGCAGCGTCGGGAAGCCCGAGAGGTCAGGCTCCTGCGGCAGATAGCGGATGGTCGCGCCCGGCTGCACGAAGCGGGAGCCGTCGTCCGCCTCAACGGCGCCGGCCGCGATCTTGAGGAGCGTGGACTTGCCGGAGCCGTTGCGGCCGACGAGGCCGAGCCGCTCTCCGGCCGACACCGATATTTCCGCGCCGCCCAGCAGGGGCTGACCGCCGAAGGTCAGCCGGACGTCCTTGAGCAACAAAAGGGGAGGGGCCATGGCGGTGGAGATACGCCGGGCCGGCAGGGTCCTGCAAGATCGACCGCCGCCTCAGGCGGCGGTTCGCGACCGCATCCCGATCGTAGGCTTCTCGGACGCGAGGGAGACCACGAGCCGGATCGCGCCGCCGTCGAGTTCCTCGATCGCCGTTCCAAGCTGGTCGGCATAGGCGCGGATCAGCCGCTGAGATAGGCCGGGACCCGGAAGCCATCCGGGGGGCGGGCCCGAAATGGTGAGGGCGAGCTTGCCCCCGGGTTCCGCAGAGGCCTCGACGACCGCGGAGTCGGCCGCCGCAGCCGCGGCGCTCAGCAGCTCGGTCAGCAGCAAGGCAAGCGACACGGCAAGGTCCAGATCGACCTCGAAGGCGTCTTCGGGGAAATGCGCCACGACCTCGAACAGCCGCGCGCCGTTCGTCTGACGCGCCTGAAGCGCGACGTCCCGGATCAGCTCGGCGACTGCGACATGGCCGATCTCGCCGGAAGCGTAGGAAACCTTGTAGGCCGCGGCCATCGCCCGCACGCGGTCCTCGGGCGCGCGGAGCACGGCGCTCAGAGTGTCCGGCGCTTCCTGGCGCTGAAGCGCGAGCAGGCTCGCGATCATCTGGAAATTATTCTTCACCCGGTGGTGCAGCTCGCGCAGCAGGCGGTCGCGCTCGTCGACAGCAGCCTCCAGCGCCAGCGAGCGCTCCTCCACGCGCCGTGACATCGCCGCCAGCGTATCGCCGAGCTCGGTGAGCTCCCGCGGCGCGCCCTTGAGTTTTGCGGCCTTGGTGTCCAGGCGACCGCCGTCATAGGACGCGGTCGTCGCTCTAAGCGCACGGATCCAGCGGAGAACGAAACGCTCGATTCCGAACAGCACCAATCCGACGCACAACAGGACCATCAGCGCCGGGAGACCGAGCGCAAGGAGCAGCCACTGGGTCTGGCTGTGGCCGGTCACGTCGAACGGAGCAGCCACGATCGCAGAAAGCCCCGAGCGCGAGATCGGCGCGATCGCATAGCGATATGCGCGTCCGTCCTCGCCGCGGGCCTTCAGGACGCGTGGGTCCTCGTCCAGCCGGTTCGCCGGGAGACCGTCCTTCGGCAACCAGGCGGAGCCATAGGGCGCGGTCTCGTCGTCGCGAGCGAGCAGGCGGCCGTCCTTGTCGACGATCGCAGCTGCGATCTCCGCTCTCGAGCCACGGTCACGGAAGATCTGGTCGCGCTCCTGCTCCGTGATCGGCTGCTCGGGCCGCAGGGCCGCCGCGCGAGCCGAAACCAGTTCCGCGGCCTGCACGAGCCTGTCGCGGTCGAACCGGTCCGAGAGCGCGAACTGTTGCAGGCCGATCGTGATCGCGAATGCGATCACGGGAAGATTGGCGGCGATCAGGAGAAGCGCGATGCGGCTTCGGAGAGTCTTGAACACATGAACCCTACGGTTCGGCGCCTCGCGCCATCAGGCGGTTCCGGAACCCACCGCCGGTCCCAGGGCGGCCTTGAGAGCGGGCTCGATGCCAATCTCTCCGACTTCGAGATTGAGCCGGCGCGCCAGCGCGGTGCGAGCGCGGTTCACGCGGCTTTTCACCGTGCCGACGGCGCAGCCCGAGATCTCCGCCGCCTCCTCGTAGGAGAATTCCGCGGCGCCGATCAGGATCAAGGCCTCGCGCTGCTCTTCCGGAAGCGCGGTGAGCGCCTTGCGGAAGTCCTCGAGATCCATGTGGCCGTTCTGCTGAGGCGCGACCGCGACGTTCTCGGAGAAGACGCCGTCGGTGTCCTGGACCTCACGCCGGCGGCGGCGGATTTCGGAAATGTAGACATTGCGCAAAATCGTGAACAGCCACGCGCGCATGTTGGTGCCCTCGGTGAAGCTGCCGAGGTTGCGCCAAGCCTTGACCAGCGTCTCCTGGACCAGGTCGTCGGCCCGGTCCAGCTGGCCGGAGAGCGACACCGCGAAGGCCCGGAGACTTGGTATGTGAACAAGAAGTTCGTCGCGCGGAGCGCGGCTGACACCTTCGCTCATCGAGAGCCGTTCTGACGCAGCTCGTCACTCGTCCGTTCCGCCTCGCCCTCGCGGGTGTCGAGTTCCGCCAAGAGTTCAAGGAAGCGATCAGGCACGGGCTGATTGAGGATATCTACGTAGCCGGCCCGCAGTTGCCGGCCGATATGCGCCTGGACGTCAGGATCCAGCTTATTTTCAGGCTTCCGCTGGGTCATCCACTCACCTTCCCGCACGCTCGCAAGCTGTTCCAGCGAGGTGCGATGAACCCGCGCGTACTGCGCAGGCGCGCCCGCGAGGGCGCTCGTCCCATAATCGCCGACTGCGGTTGACGATCTGCTAACGATATTGGAGCGGTCGCCGCTGTTGGCGAGTGGCGCCAGGCCTTGATTGTGCGGCACTTTGAAAGCGTCACTTGCCTGCGTCATCCAGCGGCGAAAGCCTCGTTAGCGGCACCGTCGCGTTTCGCGCGACGGTCGTCACCTGGCCGGCAGGATCGTTCATGTAGACGACGCGGCCCGCCGCGTCACGGCGGATTTCGAGGCCTCCTGACAGCCGGCCGCCCTCGGTGGCCACCGACGCCATTCGGATCGGAGCCCCCGCCAGACGAGCTCCCTTGGCCGAAGCGCCGCCGGCGACCTCATGGCGGCTCATGCCGGCGCCCGACAGCGCGACGATCACCGCTCCAGCGGCGACCGCGACCAGAGCCGAGCGAGCGAGGAGCCCGCTGCCGGCCGGAGACGACGCGAGGCTGCGACGGTCGAGATGATACGCGCGATACTGGCCTTGGCTGACATACGCCATGATCGGCTCCTTTGCGTCAGTCGGCGACGATCGCCCTCAGCATCCAAATCGCCTTCTCGTGGAAGGCGAGACGCTGGGTGAGAAGGTCGTGCGTCACGAAATCGTTAACTTCTTCGGCCTGCGCCGCGCCTTCGCGGACCAGGCGCACAAGCGCCTCGTGATCCTCCACGAGCTCTTCAACCATCGCCTTGGCGGTGAGCTGGGAGCCGAGCGACAGCGCCTTGTCGAGGCCAAGCGCGGCCTTTCCGGTCGGCACCGGATAACCGAGCGCTCTGATGCGCTCGGCGAGCAGATCGATCGCGGCGAAGAGGTCGGAATAGTGCTGTTCGGTCAGCGTGTGGATCGGCTGAAACAGCGGGCCGACCACATTCCAATGGACGACCTGGGAGCGCAGCAGCGTCCGGTAGGTCTGGACCGTCAGTTCGCTCAGCGTTTCCGCCATGAGCTTCCGGTCGGCGTCGCGCAGACCGTTGTTGAGCCGTTCGGCTCTGGTCCTTACTTCAAGTACGACGCCCGCCTTCGACATGCACATTCCCGCTGTAGAGAGCGGCGGCGCGGCGATCGGACCGCGCTGCCTCGCCCCAACAACGTTGATGCAGCCATAAGGTTGCAGTGCATCGTGACGTGATCGTCAGGCGGCGCCGCGACGGTCCGTGTTCCGCGCGCGGGCGCCGAAGAAAAGCGCCTGGCTGACGATTGCCTTCACGGTCGAGGCCTGGAACGGCTTCGTGACCAGGAACACCGGCTCCGGCCGCTGGCCGCTGAGCAGCCGCTCGGGATAAGCGGTGATGAAGATCACCGGAACCTCGAGGTTCGGCAGGATCTCCTTCACGGCGTCGAGGCCGGAGCTGCCGTCCGCAAGCTGGATGTCCGCGAGCACGAGGCCGGGGGACGTGCGCTCCGCCAGAGCCAGCGCCTCGGTGTGCGTGCGCGCAGTGCCGACCACCCGGTGTCCCAAGCCCTCTACGAGCTTCGCGAGGTCCATGGCGATGATCGGCTCGTCCTCGATGATCAGGACGTCGGTCGCGACCTGCTCGGCGATCTCTCGGCCCGCCTCATCGATCGCGCGGGCGATCTCGGCGTCGGAGAGCGAGAGGATCTGGCCGGCTTCGGACGGAGTGAAGCCCTCGACCGACACCAGCAGGAAGACCTGCCGCGAGCGCGGCGTCAGAGCCTCGATGGTGCGCTCGGAGTAGGGCGCCTCCAGGCCGGTCTCGACGTTCAGGGCGACGGACGACCAGATCCGCGAGAAGATCGAGTAGAGCCCGACGCGCGGCTCGCAGTCTGAAGGAAAGATGCTGGGATCGGCGATCAACGCCTTCAGCACCGCGGCGACATAAGCGTCTCCGCTGTCCTGCCGACCGGTCAGCGCGCGGGCGTAGCGCCGCAGGAACGGAAGATGGGGAGCAATGGTGTCGGCGAGAGCCATAGCGATGCGTTTCCAAGGGCGAAGTCAAAGACAAGCGAAGCCGGACAGGCCGGCGCAAAATGGAGCGCGCCACGCAATGAGCAAGCCTTAGCGGGTGAAGTCAACGCCGATTGCTTCGCGGGGAACCGACACCCGCCGGACCCCGCCGTCGCCGCCCCGCACGGCCGCGCCGCCAAGACTTCGCGCGAGACCTTCCAGAAGAAGCTCCCCGAGCGAGCCCGAGGCGGCGTCGCTCTCGCCGGCGTTCTCCCGCTTCGTCAGCCCAATAGCCAGAAACTCGCCGTCCTCGGCAAGGACGATCTCCGCTTCGTCGGCTCCGCTCCGATAAATCTTGATCAGCAGCTCCGTGACGATCTGGGCGAGCACGCCGGTCTGGCGCGGCGGCGCCTGCAGGGGGCAGATCTTGACGCCCACGCGTCGACGGCCGTCCGGATCGTAGAGTTGACAGATCCGGTGGCCCAGCAGCGTCAGAACGCGGTCGGCCGCCAACAGCCCGTCGGAAGCGGACTCCTCGGGCTGGATGATCGTCAAGGCCTCCATGCGGGCGCGCAGATCCTCGAGCGCGGCGCGGCTTTCCTCGGCCGGGGCGCGCTGAGCCGCCAGGCTCACCAGGCTCGCCATCGTCTGGAGCTGGTTTCGGAACTGGTGGATAAGACTTGCGACGGCCGGGCTTTGCCGATCGAGAGGCGCGATAGAGGCGGCCGGTTCCGTTGTGTCCATTGAAGCGATCTAGCGCGCGCAGATCGGCTTAGGTATGTGTTTTGACATAGCGCGATTGGGTAATTTCATGGATGGCTCGCGCGCGTCGCAAGCCTCCTCCTCTGACCTCCTGAATCCGCTCATGTACGTACGCTGTCACGGTTGCCCGCTCCGCACCAAACCGGCGTTCCACGACAAGACTGAAGACGAGATCGCAGTCATCGACCAGATGAAGAGCGATCATCTCCGAGTCTCGGCGGGAACGGAGTTCATCCATCCGGAGCAGACGGATGCGGAGCTCTACACGCTCTTCTCCGGTTGGGCTTTCCGCTACAAGGAGCTGGCGGACGGCCGCCGCCAGATACTGAATTTCTCCCTGCCTGGCGACCTGATCGGGATGCAGGCGGCGTTGCTCGACAAGTCGCTTTACGGGGCCGTTGCGCTGACCGACGCGGAGCTCTGCGTCGTGCCCAGACGTCGCCTGTTCAAGCTGTTCGAACATGCGCCCGCCGCGGCCTACGAGATGACCTGGCTCGGCGCGCGCGAGGAGGCTCTGGTCGACGAGAACCTGCTGACGGCCGGACGACGCAACGCGATGGAGCGCGTCGCCGCCATGGTCGCTGCGCTCTACAAGAGGGCCGAGCAACTCGACCTCGTGCGGGACGGGGTGATGGATTTCCCCCTGACGCAGCAGCATATCGCGGACGCGCTCGGTCTTTCGCTGGTCCACACCAACAAGACCCTCGCTCGCCTGCGCGCGCAGGGCATGTTCAGGATAGCGGACGGCAAACTCGCCTTGTTGAACCCACGCGCGGTCACTCGGCTGGCTCAGTATTTCGAGAAGGAGCCGGCTCGGCGGCCTATCATCTAGCAGCAGGCGGGGCCGCCCGCGGACAAGACAGCTTGCGGCGATCGCCGCCGCCGTGTCCTTCTCCGCGTCAGTGCTCCCGTTTCGAAAGGAACAACGATGACCGTCCTCGTCACCGGCGGCGCCGGCTATATCGGCAGCCACATGGTGCTCGCGCTCTCGGACGCCCGGCGGCCGGTCGTCGTTCTGGACGATCTGTCCACCGGCTCGCGCGGCGCGGTGCCGTCGACGGTCGCGTTGGTGCAGGGCTGCTGCGGCGACGAAGGCCTGCTGGACAATGTGATCCGCGACCATGGCGTCACGGCGATTGTGCATTTCGCGGGATCCATCGTGGTCCCTGACTCCGTCACCGATCCGCTCGGCTACTATCTCAACAACACGGTGCGGTCCCGGGCGCTGATCGCCGCTGCGGTGCGCGGCGGGGTGAAGAGCTTCGTCTTCTCGTCGACGGCCGCGGTCTATGGAGAGGGCGCCGCCGAGCCGTTGCGCGAGACCGCCGCGCTTGACCCGGTTTCTCCCTATGGGGCGTCCAAGCTCATGACCGAGCGCATGCTGGCGGACGCGAGCCGCGCCCACGGCTTCGCCTACGCCGCTCTGCGCTACTTCAACGTCGCTGGGGCCGATCCCTCCGGACGCGCGGGCCAGTCGACGCCGCGCGCCACCCATCTGATCAAGGTCGCGGCCGAGGCCGTGACCGGCAAGCGGGACAGGTTGCAGATCTTCGGGGACGACTACCCGACGCCGGACGGCACCTGTGTGCGCGACTACATCCATGTCAGCGATCTCGCCAAGGCTCATGTCCTGGCGCTCGATTATCTCGCCCGGACCGGCGAGAACCTGGTGGCGAACTGCGGCTACGGCCGCGGCGCCTCGGTGCTCGAGGTGATCGACTCGGTGAAGCGGGTTTCGGGCGTGGACTTTCCGGTCGAGCGCGCGCCGCGCCGGCCGGGCGATCCTGCCCTGCTCGTCGCAGACCCGACCCGGGCCCGCACGACGCTCGGCTGGCGCCCGGACTACGACGATCTCGACACCATCGTCAGCCATGCGCTCGCATGGGAACGGAAAATCGCCGCCAGGGCCGCCGCCGAGTGACCGCTCCGGGGCGGACGGACCAACGCGCCGCGGCTGTCGAGATCGACATCCCGGCCCGCATGGACCGGCTGCCCTGGTCGCGCTTCCATCTGCTCGTCGTGTGGGCCCTGGGCGTGACCTGGGCTCTGGACGGCCTTGAGGTCACGATCATCGGCGGCCTCGGGCCGCGGCTTCAGGACAAGGCGACGCTTGGGCTGTCCGAAGCGGACATCGGCGCGCTCGCCTCGGCCTACCTGGTCGGAGCGGTCGCGGGCGCCCTTGGCTTCGGCTGGCTGACCGACCGCTACGGTCGGCGGCTGATCTTCTTCGTGACGCTCGGCATCTATGTCGCGGGCGTGCTGTTCTCCGCTTTCGCCTGGGACGTCTGGAGCCTCGCCGTATTCCGGCTGCTGACGGGGATCGGCATCGGCGGCGAATACGCGGCGGTCAACTCGGCCATCGACGAACTGATGCCCGCGCGCCTGCGAGGTCGGATCGCGCTGATCGTGAACGGCAGCTTCTGGGCCGGCGCCGCCGTCGGCTCGGTCGCGACGATCGTCCTGCTCGACCCGGCGATCTTCGGCCTCGACCTCGGGTGGCGACTGGGCTTCGGGATCGGGGCGGCGCTCGGGGTCATGATCCTGCTGACGCGCCGCTTCGTGCCCGAAAGCCCGCGCTGGCTGGCGAGCCATGACCGGATCGCCGAAGGCGAAGCGGTCATGGCCGAGATCGAGCGACGGGTTCAGCAGGACACCGGCGAACGCCTCCCTCCCGCGGAGGGGCGCCTCACGATCCATCCCCAGAGACATTTCGGGCTCGGGGTGATCTTCAGGGCGATGTTCCACCAGTACCGCTCGCGCTCGCTGCTGGTGTTGCTGCTGATGGCGGCGCAGGCCTTTCTCTACAACGCGATCTTCTTCACCTACGGCCTGGTGCTCGCGCGGTTCTACGGCGTCGCCCCGGCCCATGTCGGGCTCTACCTCATCCCCTTCGCGATCGGGAACGTGCTCGGGCCGATCGTGCTCGGGCCGTTCTTCGACAGCGTCGGCCGGCGCAAGATGATCCTGCTGTCTTACGGCCTGGCGGGCGTCCTGCTTCTTGGGACCGGCTGGCTGTTCGCCACAGGCGCGCTCACCGCCGTCTCCCAGACCGCGGCGTGGTGCGTGATCTTCTTCTTCGCGTCTGCGGCGGCCAGCGCAGCTTATCTGACAGCGAGCGAGGTGTTCCCGCTCGAGGTTCGGGCTCTGGCGATCGCAGCCTTCTACGCTCTCGGCACGGCGATCGGCGGGGTGTTCGCGCCGTACCTGTTCGGCCTGCTGATCGGCGGCGGAGATCCGTGGGCGATCTTCTGGGGATATGCCGGCGCGGCCGTTCTGATGATCGTCGCCGGGTTCGCCGCGCTGCTCTATGGCGTGGATGCGGAGGGCCGGTCGCTCGAGGAGGTCGCGGCCCCGCTCTCACAGGCGGCCTGATCCGCGACGCAACCTTCGCCGCATTTCTGGCGTTTGTTCGGCTGGTCGATTCGGTTCGCGCGCCGGCGCGAGCTTGTTCGGATGTGGCGGCTTAAAGCCCGGGAGGATCGATGTTTCAACGACAGGCCGCCGCCACGCCGCCCGCCGCTCCCGGCGCAAGCGCCCGCGACTGGCGCATCGACTTCTGGCGCGGCCTCGCCATCGTGTTCATCTTCTGGAACCACTCTGTCGACAACGTGATGAGCTGGTTCACGACGAAGAACTTTGGCGTTTCGGACTCCGCCGAGCTGTTCGTCTTCCTGTCGGGTTTCGCGATGGCCGGCATGTTCTCGGCCAAGTTCCTTACGCGGCCCGTGATGGCGATGCCCTACGCGGTGAGCCGCGCCTTCACGCTCTACCTGCATCACCTCTCGGCCTTCGTGGTGATCGCCACGCTTGCGGTCCTCTATCGCGGCTATGCGGGCTCCAGCGTGATGGAGCGAGACCTCTTCATCCGCCCGTTCCTGATCGCGACCGAGACGGTGCTGCCGAAGCTCGCGACGCTCGCCTATCTGCCGCCGCTGCTCGACATCCTGCCGCTCTACATCCTGCTGACGCTGCTTGTGGGCGTACTGTTCTTCGCGTTTCGCGCCCAGTGGCGGCTCTACGCGGTCTTCGCCGTCGTCGTGTGGCTGTTCGCCGAGGTGACCGGGGTGACGCTGTCGTCCTATCCGGACACGCGGCTCTGGACCTTCAATCCCTTCGCGTGGCAGGCGGTTTTCCTTGCGGGCTTCGTCGTCTGCCTGGCGCGAGACGAGCCCTGGCTGCGCAGGGTCGTGAGCGCTCCTGCGACGGTCGCTCTCTCGATCACGATCCTGATCATCGGCTTCATCGCGGCCGCGCCGTGGGCGACGCTCGGGCTGCTCGAATGGCGGCCGCTGCGGATCATCACCGACTACGCCTCCAAGGCGAACGCCTCGCCGATCCGTCTCGCGCACTTCCTCGCGATGGCGCACATCGCGACGCTGCTGCTGAAGCAGAGCAACCCGTTCGGCAAGACGCTGATTGGCCGCTCGATGATCCTGATCGGCAGGCGCAGCCTGCCGATGTTCGTCATCTCGACCGTGTTCGCGGCGATGAGCCACGGCGTGTTCGACTGGTTCGGAAAGTCTGTTCCGGTCCAGGCCGCCTATTCGCTGGGCATGGCGGCCATCCTCGTCGGCCTCGCTTTCGTCGCGGACGCGCTCGGCCGGGCGAGCCGGGGCGGTCCCGGAGCGCCGTCGACCGCGTCTCGCGACAAGGCTCCGCGCCCGGCGAAGCCCGCGCCGATGCTGCCGGCCCCCGCCGCGCCCGAGTTCCGCTGACCGGAGCTCGGTCCGGAACGACCCCGTTTTAGATCGTTCCCTCCGCGCGACTTTGGTTTAACGTCGGCCTGAGCGGCCGCGGGTGGGGGCGGGCGCTCTCCCGCCATTCGGCCGCCCGGCCGCCCGCCTCATTGAGGTCGCCGCTCGCGATGAACGTCGATAGCTCCGTAGCGTCCCGGAAGATCACCAAACTTCTCGTCGCCAACAGATCTGAAATCGCCATCCGGGTGTTCCGGGCGGCGGCGGAACTGGGGATCCGCACCGTCGCGATCTATGCGGAGGAGGACAAGCTCTCGCTCCATCGGTTCAAGGCGGACGAGGCCTATCGGGTCGGCAAGGGCTTGGGTCCGCTCGAGGCCTATCTGTCGATCCCGGAGGTGATACGCGTCGCGCGTGAGGCGGGCGTGGACGCGATCCACCCGGGCTACGGCTTCCTCTCCGAGAGCCCCGAATTCGCCGACGCCTGCGCCGCGGCCGGCATCCTGTTTATCGGGCCGAGCCCGGACACGATGCGCAAGCTCGGCAACAAGGTCGCGGCCCGCAATCTCGCGATCAGCGTCGGCGTGCCGGTGATGCCCGCCTCCGAGCCGCTGCCGGACGATCCCGACGCCATCCGCAGGGCCGCGGAGGAAATCGGCCTGCCGGTGATGCTGAAGGCGTCATGGGGCGGCGGCGGGCGCGGCATGCGCGTCATCCGCGACATGGCGAAGCTTCCGCAGGAGGTGATCAACGCCAAGCGGGAAGCGAAGTCGGCCTTCGGCAAGGACGACGTCTATCTCGAGAAGCTCGTCGAGCGCGCCCGCCACGTCGAGGTCCAGGTCCTCGGCGACGGCCATGGCAATGTGGTGCATCTATTCGAGCGCGACTGCTCGGTCCAGCGCCGCCACCAGAAGGTCGTCGAGCGCGCGCCTGCGCCATATCTCGACGACGAGCGCCGGGCCGCGCTTTGCGAAAGCGCGCTGAAACTCGCCCGCGCGACCGACTATGTCGGCGCGGGCACCGTCGAATACCTGATGGACGCCGACACAGGCGAATTCTACTTCATCGAGGTCAATCCGCGCATTCAGGTCGAGCACACGGTGACCGAGATGGTCACCGGCGTCGACATCGTGAAGGCGCAGATCAAGGTCATCCAGGGCGCCGCCATCGGCTCGCCCGAGTCAGGCGTTCCGGGCCAGGCGGACATGCGGCTGAACGGGCACGCGCTGCAGTGCCGGATCACCACCGAGAACCCGGAAGACAACTTCATCCCGGATTACGGTCGGATATCCGCCTATCGCGGCGCGATGGGCTTCGGCGTGCGGGTCGATGGAGGCACCGCCTATTCGGGCGCGGTCATCACCCGCTTCTACGACCCGCTGCTCGAGAAGGTCACCTGCTGGGCGCCGACCCCGGACGAGGCCTGCCTGCGCATGAGCCGGGCGCTGCGGGAGTACCGCATCCGCGGCGTCGCCACGAACCTCGCCTTCCTGGAGAACGTGGTCGAGCACCCGGTCTTCCTGCGCGGCGAGACGACGACCCGCTTCATCGACGAGACGAAGGAACTGTTCGCCTTCGAGAAGCGGCAGGACCGCGCCACTCGCCTGCTGACCTACATCGCCGACGTCAGCGTCAACGGCCATCCGGAGGTGAAGGGGCGCGCCCGGCCCAAGGAGGGAGCTCCCCGCCCGCTTGCGCCGCTGTTCGGGGAGGGCGCGCCGCCCGCCGGCTCCCGCCAGCTGCTGCAGCAGCTGGGGCCCAGGAAATTCGGGGAATGGATGCGCGCCGAACAGCGCGTGCTCGTCACCGACACGACCATGCGGGACGCGCACCAGTCGCTGCTTGCGACCCGCGTGCGCACGGCCGACATCGCCGCCGCGGCCGGCTCCTACGCAAGCGGCCTTCCGAACCTGCTGAGTCTCGAATGCTGGGGCGGCGCGACCTTCGACGTCGCCATGCGTTTCCTCACGGAAGATCCGTGGGAGCGGCTCGCCAAGATCCGCGAGGGCGCGCCGAACCTGCTGCTGCAGTGCCTCGTGCGCGGCTCGAACGGCGTCGGCTACGCAAATTATCCGGACAATGTCGTGGCCGCTTTCGTGAAGCAGGCCGCGAAGGAGGGCATGGACCTCTTCCGCGTCTTCGATTGCCTCAACTGGATCGAGAACATGCGCGTCACGATCGACGCCGTGAACGAGACCGGCGCGATCTGCGAAGCGGCGATCTGCTACACGGGAGACGTGCTCGACCCGTCGCGGGCGAAGTACGATCTCAAATACTATGTCGATCTCGCCAAGGAGCTCGAGCGGGCGGGCGCGCACGTCCTTTGCCTCAAGGACATGGCGGGGCTGCTGAAGCCGGCGGCCGCGAGCGTTCTGATCAAGGCGCTGCGCGAGGAGGTCGGGCTTCCGCTGCACCTCCACACCCATGACACTTCGGGCCTCTCCGGCGCGACTCTGATCGCGGCGATCGACGCCGGCGTCGACGCGGTCGACGCCGCGATGGACTCGTTCTCCGGCATGACCTCGCAGCCCTGCCTCGGCTCCGTCGTGGCCGCTCTCAAGGGCGGGCCGCGCGACAGCGGGCTCGACATGGACGCGATCCGCAAGATCTCGCTCTACTGGGAGGCCGCCCGCGCGCAATACGCCGCCTTCGAGAGCAACCTGCTTGCCCCTGCGTCCGAGGTGTACCTGCACGAGATGCCCGGCGGGCAGTTCACCAACCTCAAGGAGCAGGCGCGCTCGCTCGGTCTGGAGACCCGCTGGAACGAGGTCGCCACCACCTATCGCGAGGTCAACGACATGCTCGGCGACATCGTGAAGGTGACGCCGACCTCCAAGGTCGTCGGCGACATGGCTTTGGTGATGGTGTCGGCGGGCCTCAGCCGTGAGGAGGTCGAGGACCCCCACGTGGAGGTTTCCTTCCCCGAGAGCGTTGTTCAGCTGATGAAGGGCGAGCTTTCGATGCCGCCCGGCGGATTTCCGGAGAAGATCCAGAAGAAGATCCTGAAGGGCGAGGAACCCCTCAGGGAACGCGCCGGCGCTCTGATGCCGCCGGCGGATTTCGGAGCGGTTCGCGCCGAGCTCGAGGAGAAGATCGGCAGGCTGCCCTCCGACACCGAGCTCGCGTCGTTCCTGATGTACCCGAAGGTCTTCGTCGACTACGTGGCGGCGGAGAAGAAGTACGGGCCGGTTTCGACGCTGCCGACGCCGATCTTCTTCTATGGGCTGCCGGTCGGCGAGGAGATCTCGGTCGAGATCGAACGCGGCAAGACGCTCGTGATCCGCTGCCTCGGCGTCGGGGAGACGGACGAGGAGGGCCAGGTTAAGGTCTTCTTCGAGCTGAACGGCCAGCCGCGCGTCATCAAGGTCCCGAACCGCCACGCGACCAATGTCCGCGAGGCGCGGCGGAAGGCGGAGGAGGGCAATGCGAGCCACATCGCGGCGCCCATGCCCGGCGTGATCTCGACGGTCTCGATCAAGCAGGGACAGGCCGTCAGCCAGGGCGACGTGATCTGTTCGATCGAGGCGATGAAGATGGAGACCGCGCTGCATGCGGAGCGCGGCGGCGTGGTGAAGGAGGTCCTCGTCAGCCCCGGCACGCCGGTGGACGCCAAGGATCTGCTCGTCGTGCTCGGAGATTGACCTGCCGACTCCCGCAGCGCGCGGGGACCGGCTAGTCTCGCGAAATGCAGGACGCGGACGTCAGGGGCGGATCGCCCCAGAAAACCCCGGTGATCGGGCCGCTGCGCGAGGCGCTGCGGCGCGCCCGGGCAGAGGCTGCGGAGCGTGGCGAGGTGGTGGCCGATTTGCGCCAGGCGGAGATCGCGCGGCTGGAGATCCTGCAGGACGCGCTGCGGCCGGTGTTCGCCGAGGTGCCGGAGCCGATCGACATCTTCGATGTCGGACTGGTCCCGGGCGAGCGGCCGCGCCTGTTCGTCGACATGGTGGCGTTCGTCGAGATGGGCCCTGACCGCAAGGTCTACCGGTTCCTGCGCGACGGACGACATGGTCGCTCGGTCGTCGCCGAGAGCGAGCAGACCCAGCCGATCGTCGACGCGGTGACAGCCTACGTGGCGCGCCGGCTCGTGGAACGTGAGCAACTGCTCGCCGACCAGGAGAGGTTCGTGCCTGCGCGGGCCGCTCCGGCGGCGGCGCCGGTCGAGCCAGTGGCGGCGGCCGCCGCCCCCAGATCGGAACCCGCGGCCGCAGCGCCCTCAAGGCCTTCGGCCGGCGCCCGATGGCTTCGGCTGGCGGCGATCGTGCTCGCCTTCTGCGTCGGCGGCGGGGTCGGAGGCTTGGTCGTGGTCGGATTGATGGTCGCGGCTGCGAAGGGGTTGCTGCCGGGCGTGGGTTGACGCCTCAGGGCAGCGCGTAGCGGTCGGTCTCGCCGATCGAGCCGTCGGGGCGAAGACCGCGGGTGACCACCTCGCAGTTCCACGCCGACGTCTCTCCGGTGACGCAGTAGAGGTTATAGGCGGCCAGCGGCTCACGGCTGAGGGGCCCTGCGGAACATGACGGCACGCCGATCACCGGGATCGGCTTTTCCGGTCCGGGGATCTCGTTGCGCGCGGGTTCGTGATTGTGGCCGTGGATGACGAGTTCGGCTCCCTCTCGCGCCAGGACCTCGCGCAGGCGGTCGGCGTCCCTCAGCCGCCGAAGCCAGGGCGTCCCGTCCTCGGCCACCGGGTGATGCACCATCACCAACCGGAAGAAGCCCTCCTGCTTCAGCCCGCGCAGCATCGGACCGAGCGCGTCGAGCTGGATCGCGCCGACTTCTCCGGTCGCGGCAAGCGGCGCGGTGGCGACGGCGGAGGAAAGCCCGATCAAGGCCACAAGCCCCTGACGCCGGATGAACGGGAAGCCGACGCGTCCATCGTCGCTCGACATGTGCGCGCCCCAGACGCGCGCCGGCGCGCTCTTCACGGTGCGCACATAGGCGTCGTGATTGCCAGGAATCGCGGCGACCCGGTCAGCAGGCCCAAGCTTGCCCAGGAACTCGGCCGCCGGCAGGAATTCAGCCTGCAATCCAAGGTTGGTCAGGTCGCCGGTGACCGCGATGGCGTCGGGCGCCTCGTCGACGACGTCGGCCACGATCTGCTCGAGCACGGCCATGTCGTGCCAGCGGCGGCGGCGGCGGAAATAGTTGATCGCGCCGAGCCCGCGCTTCGACATCATCTCGAAAAGCGTGAAGTGGGGCAGCGGCCCGAGATGCGGGTCCGACAGGTGGGCGATGACCGTCACGAGCGAGCGCCGGATGAGAGGGCTGGGAGGTGCGGGAGCGGCTTCGCCCCGCCGTCAGTCATTCGGTCAGGCGCAGGCGCCGTCAGTTCTTCGCAAATGTCGCGAGCGCAGCCACCGCCGCCCCGCTTGGGGTGCGCAGCGCGCTCAGCCATGAATGAGCCGCCTGGGCCGGGCCCTGACGGAACGAAAAGAGCCAGAACATATGATCCTCGTCGATGCGCAGCCTCGGCCCCCGATGGGCGTCCGGCTCCGCTGAGCTTGAGATGGCGACGCAAGGCTCCCGACGCCAGCGGCGGGCGGGAAGGCGGCGTGCACGCGCGGGCCATATATCACGTTCCGGCATGAGGCGGGAGGGAAACCATGGGCTCGATGCGAGCGCGGATCGTTCGGGCCGCGGCGGCGCGCTGGGGCCGCGCTCGCCGGGCGGTCACGCTCGGCGTCAGGGTTCTGGCCATAGATGGCGATCACGCGCTGCTGGTCCGGCATGGATATGTGGAGGGCTGGCACCTGCCCGGCGGCGCGGTCGAGCTCGGCGAGACCGCAGAGGAGGCCGCCGCGCGCGAGCTGCTGGAGGAGACCGGCGTGGCTGCGGCGCGGCCGTTGCGGCTCGTTGGGCTCTACTTCAATCCGGCGTTCGGCGGACGCGATCATGTCGCGCTGTTCAGAACCGAGGCGTTCGCGATCGGCGCGCCGCCCGAGCCGAACCGCGAGATAGCGGAGAGCGGCTGGTTCCCGTTGTCGGCGCTCCCACAGGACGCGACGCCCGCCACCCGCCGCCGCATCGAAGAGTGCCTGGGGCGGCGGTCGGCGGACGATCGATGGTGAGTGCGGATGCGCTGGCGTGCGGCTTTGCGCCGTGCTAAGCGCGCGCCGTCATGGTCATCGTCCGCCACACCCCTTCGCGACGACGCGCGGCGCGCCGGCTTCCGGCGCCGATCCAGCGCGGCTGACCCTCGCACAGGCGGCGGGCGGCCTCTCAAGACCCTTTCGTCCGAGCCCGCCATGACCTCCCTTCCGCTTGCGATCCTCCACGAGCAGCCCGATGACCGGGCGGCGATCGATCGCCTGCAGGAGCGCGCGTTCGGGCCGGGCCGCTACGCCCGTTCGGCCTATCGCCTGCGTGAGGGCGTCGCGCCGCTGCCGAAGCTTTCCTTCGTGGCGCGGGTAGGCACCTTTCTGGTCGGGTCGAACAGGATGACGCCGATCCGCATCGGGAGGACGCCGGCCCTGCTGCTGGGGCCGCTCGTCGTCGATCCGGCCTTCCGCAGCCGGGGCATCGGGCAGGCGTTGATCAACGCCTCGATCGCCGCCGCGGAGACCGCCGGACACCGCCTCGTCTTGCTTGTCGGCGATGAGCCCTATTACGCCCGGCTCGGCTTCCAGCGCGTGCCGGACGGCCGGGTGGTCATGCCCGGACCCGTCGATCCCGACCGCGTCCTGTGGCGACCGCTCTCGGCGGATGCGGACAGCGAGGCGCGCGGCCCGGTCTGGAAGACTTTCTGAGCCGCTGGCGCGTCAGCACGCGACGGCCTCGACCGCCTCCAGAATGACGCCGATGCAGACGAGGAACAGGCCGATCGGGATGATCAGCAGCCCGATCAGGTATTTGAGGGTCGCGACGCCGAACGCGACGACCTTCCAGCCGAAGTTCTTGGTGGCTTTGCCCTGCCCGCAGCTGTCGTCCTTCTTCTCGACCGCGGGCGGCGCGAGGCTGATCACGGCTGCAGCCGCCGGATAGCCGGCGGCGCCGCTGACGCGAACCCCTCCCGTCAGACAGAGCAGACAGAGCAGCGCACGGATCAGCAGGGCGCCCCGAGATTTCATCGCTGAAGTCCTTCCGGTTGCGGGGGTCATCGCGCAGGAACGCCGGGACCGCAAGTTGGCCGCGATGGGGAGGGACCCTCGATGGGCCTGCCCGTTTCGTGGTCGCCGTGGGCCGCCGGGGCGCTAGTTGTCACGAGCTCCACCTCGGAAGGAGCACTCGATGACGCGCATCCGCACGCTCGCCCTCGCGGCCGCCATCTCGTTCGGAGCCGTGAGCGCCGCGCTCGCCGACGAGCCCGGCCCAGACTGGATCTCGGCCGAGCAGGTGAAGGAGAACGTCCTGAAGTCGGGCTACACGGCCGTCGCCGAGATCAAGGCGGAGAAGGATCATTGGCGCGGGGAGGGGATCAAGAACGGTCAGAAGATGGAGTTCTTCGTCGATCCGAAGAGCGGCGCTCTGGTGATCGAGAAGCCGGTGGTGGAATGACGGCGCTCACCGGAGGGCAGCTCCAAGCCCTGCGGCGCGCAGCGCGTCCAGAACGCCGTTGAGTGTGATCTGGACCCCGACGCACAGCAGGATGAAGGCGGCGAGCCGCGCGATGATCCGAATGCGCGCCTCTCCCAGCAGCCGCGTGATCCAGTCCGCCGAGGAGTAGGCGAACCAGACGACGGCCGCGATCGCGATTGCGGCGAGCGAGGATCCGACCACGAAGCCGATGAAAGCGGCCGGCTCCGATGGTCGGTTCGCCCCGAGGGCGATCGCGACCGAGATCGTGCCAGGCCCGGTGGTCAACGGCAGCGTCAGCGGGAAGAACGCGACCTCGTCAGCGTCCATGGCGTGGCCGGCCTGAGCCTGCTTGGTCTCGTCGAGATGCTCGGGCGCCGTCAGCAGGCGCCAGCCGCTGACCGCGACCACGAGACCGCCCGCGATGCGCAGCGCGGGGAGCGTTATGCCGAAGAAGGCGAGCACATAGGCGCCGATCCAGAGCGAGACCAGCATCACCAGCGCCGAGTAGGTCCCGACGCGCCGCGCGAGCAGGATGCGCTCGGCATGCGTGCGATCGCCCGTCACCTGGGCGAAGATCAGCGCGCCGCCCATGGGATTGACGATCGAAAACAGCGCTGAGCTCGCAAGCAGGAAGCTCTGGAGCAGCTCGACCTGCCAGTTCAAGGCGCGCTCCTCAGGATGTCCGGCGGGAGGACGCGCTCATCGTCCTTCGCGCGCCCAGGCGGCGGCGAAAGACCCTATCAGCAGCAGAAGGCCAAGCAATCCCGCGAAGATCGGCAGAATGCCGAGGCCGCGAACAACGCTGGCGTCGGCCTGGTGAACGCCGATCCAGTCGGCTCCGGACGCGCGCGCGCCGGAACTCACCGGAACGACGCGCGGAATGTCCAGCTCGGCTCCGGCGTCGGGCTGAACCCGGCGAACCGAACCGCTCGTGGCGGACGCGACGGCCTGCAGGCGCTTTCCGGTGCTCACCACTTCGGTGAACTCGCGCGGGTTGGGCGGTCCGACATTGACCAGCGTCGTGAACGTCCCGTCGGTCGCGCGGTGCAGCCCCAGCTCCGGCGTCTCCAGGACGCCGCGCCACAGCCCGGGCTCCGCTTCCGCGAGCGCGACGCGGCGGCGCTCTCCGCTCGGCAGCGTCACGTCGACCGGGCTGACCTCGTCCTTCAGCGTCTGGCGCTCGAACGTGACGGTCTTGCCCGTGGCCCTCGCGCGCAGCGCCTCCTCCTCGAGGTCGGGCTCCTTCATCAGCCAGTGCGACAGCCGCCGCAGCAGATCGACATGCGGGCCTCCGCCATCGAAACCACGCGCCCATAGCCAGGCATGGTCCGACAGCAGCACCGCGACACGCCCCTTGTCCTCGCGCGCCAGCACCAGAAGCGGACGGTCTTCGGGACCGTCGAGCACGGCCTCGCCCCCGCGCAGCCGCGAATCCACCATCCGGAACCATGGCGCCCAGCTCGGCGGCTCGGTCTCGGAGCCGGTCAGGCCCCGGGTGACGGGGTGCTTGCGGCCGACCTCGGAGAGAGTCGGTCTGAACTCCCGCTCGATCACGCCGCCCATGGGCTCCGCGGGAAGCACCTGGGCAAGCGGCGTCTCGAAGAGCGAGCCGGGATCGGCGTAGTCGGGCCCGCCCGCGACAAGCACGGCGCCGCCGTTCCGAACGTAACGGGCGATGTTGTCGAAATAGACGATCGGCAGGATGCCCTGACGGGCGTAGCGATCGAAGATGATGAGGTCGAACTCGTCGATCTTCTGCGCGAACAGCTCCCGCGTCGGGAAGGCGATCAGCGAGAGCTCGTTGATCGGCGTGCCGTCCTGCTTCTCCGGCGGCCGCAGAATGGTGAAATGCACCAGGTCGACGCTGGCGTCGGCCTTGAGCAGGTTGCGCCAGGTGCGTTCGCCCGCATGAGGCTCGCCCGAAACCAGCAGCACGCGCAGCTTCTCCCGCACGCCGTCAATCGGCAGGACCGCGCGGTTGTTGACTGTCGTGATCTCGCCGCCGGCGTCCTCGGCCTCGACCTCGACGAAGTTCACGCCCGGATGGACGATCGGGACGTCGATCGTCGTGACCTGACCGGGCGTCGCGTTCAGCCGCTGGATCTCATCGCCGTCGCGCCGGACGATCACCGGCGCGGGCCCGCCGAGGCCGGGGCCGACCTCGTCGATCCGGAAGCCGATCTTCTGGGTCTGGCCCACGATGCCGAAGCGGGGCGCAAGCGTCAGCGCCACGCGCCGGTCGCGCTCATCCGGCCGTCCGGTGATCAGCGCGTGGACCGGCGCGCTGAAGCCGAGCGATCTTGCGTCCGGCGGGGCGTCGTGGACGACGCCGTCCGTCAGGAACAGCGCGCCCGCGATCCGTTCGGGCGGCACATCGGCGACGCCGTCTCGCAGCGCCGCGAACAGTTCGGTGCCGTCGCTCGATGTAGCGTCCTGACCGGCCTCGATCCAGCGCACCTCGGTGTTCGGCAATCCGGCCAGCCTCTGAGCGAGCTGCTCGCGCGCGGCGTCAGTTTGGCCCTTGCGGCCGTCGAGCGTCTGGCTGCCGGAGCGATCCACCACGACAGGGAGCACATTCGTCAGCGGCTCGCGGTCCTCCCGGGTGAAGGACGGGTTCGCTAGCGCGAGCAGCAGGCACGTGACCGCTCCGGCGCGCAGCCAGGCGCCGCGCGTGCGCCCGAGCAGGCACAGCAAGGCGACGACGGCGCCGGCGATCGCGAGCGCGATCAGGGCGGCAAGCGGAACGAGCGGCGAGAAGGCGACGTCGAGATTCATGCGCTACGGCTTGTCGCGCGACGGCGTCTCAGGGGCTCGTTCATTGGCCGAGCCTTTCCAGCAGAGCCGGCACGTGCACCTGGTCAGCCTTGTAGTTTCCGGTGAGGGTATACATCACGATGTTGACGCCGACCCGGTAGGCCATCTCGCGTTGCCGCTCGTCGGACGAGGTCGGCAACAGCGGCTCGCCATTGGCGCCGATCGCCCAGGCGCCCGCGAAGTCCGCGCCGGTGATCAGGATCGGCGAGACGCCGTCGCCGGCGCGCGCGGGGCGCTCCTCGCCCTCGTCGACGGGCGGCAGGGCTTCCACCCAGAGCGGACTGCCGGCGTACCGTCCCGGAAAGTCCTCCAGCAGATAGAAGGCCTTCGTCAGCACGTGGTCCGGCGGCGCCTTCTCGAGCGCCGGGACGTCGAGGCCGCCAAGCAGGCGCTTCAGCGTTTCGTTCTGCATGCCCGGCCCGCTCGTGAGCGCGTCTCGCGTGTCGAACAGGATGGTGCCGCCCTGTTTCATATAGGCGTCGATCCGCGCCAGCGCTTCCGGGGAAGGCGGCGTCGCGCCCTCTACCACGGGCCAGTAGAGCAGCGGAAAGAACGAGAGCTCGTCTTTCGCAGGATCGACGGCCATCGGCGCGCCGGGCTCCAGCGCCGTGCGCTGTCCCAGCGTCTGCGTGAGGCCTTCGAGCCCGGCCTTGCTGAGGCGGTCGACCTCGAAGTCCCCTGTCGTCACATAGGCGAGCCTTGTCGACAGCGTCGCCTCGAGGGCGAAGCGATCGTCGATCGGAGGGCGGCCGGCCTGCTCGGCGCGTAGCGCGCCCGGTCCGGCGAACAGCGCGAACCCCGCAGCCGCGAGGAGAAGCGCCGCGGCCCGCGGACGGCGCCCGAGCAGCGCCGCGCCACCGCCGAGCAGGAACACGACCAGGCTGTCGACAATGGCGGCGATCGCAGCCAGCGTGAGCAGCCATGGCGCGATCGGCGTAGGCTCCTCGATCGCGATCTGCGCCACGGATATCTTCAGGCCGGCGAGGTCGATCCGCTCCAGCGCTGCGTCTGCGGGCAGCGTATTGATCGCCACGCCCGCGTCGATGGGGCCGTAGAAGCCCGGCGGATTGTCGGGCGTCGCGGCAGGGCGGCCCCAGCGCCGGATTCCATGCCCGACCTTCGCTGCCACGCGACCGGTTCTGGAACGCGTCATCAGCCAAAGGCTAAAG
>NZ_JBJKEX010000190.1:0-5872 GCF_045505405.1 Hansschlegelia beijingensis
ACCGCGCCCGCCGGCCGTTCCGGCAGCCGCACGTCGCGCGGCGCTTCCGGCGCGAGCCCGAAGGCAAGGGAGCGATCGCCCGAGAGCCCGACCAGCCGCTCACGCCAGCCCGCCTCCGTCCGCACGAACTGGCGGATCGGCAGCGCGTCGAAGAATTCGTTGGCGACCACGATGGCGGGGGCAGGGGCGGGGAGCGCTTCCTCGACCGTGGCGGCCCAGCGTGGCGCAGCGCCTGTTTCGGCAAGAGTCCCGGCCTGCGCGTCTCGCAGCGTGGGACTGGTTTCGACCAGCACGACGTCGAGCGCGGCGCGGAAGCCCGGAACCGCTTTCGCCGCGCGCAGCACGTCCTTCATCAGGGTGCCGCGGCCGGGGCCGAGCTCGACCAGAACGACGCGGCCGGGCGAACCCATCTGGCGCCAGACTTCGGCGCACCACAGGCCGATCAGCTCGCCGAACATCTGGCTGATCTCGGGCGCCGTGACGAAGTCGCCCCGCGGACCGAACGGATCTCGGGTGACGTAGTAGCCATGCGCCGGGTGCCCGAGGCAGAGCCCCATGTAGCGAGCGACGGTGATCGGACCCTCGTGGGAGATCAGCTCGACGATCTCCCGCTCGAGCGCGGTCATGCGGCCGCGGGGCGCCTTGCGGCGTAGACCACCAGCGCGAGGCCCGCGAGCAGCATGGGGATCGACAGCAGCATTCCCATCGTCAGGCCGCCCGCCAGGAAGCCGATCTGGGCGTCCGGCTGGCGGAACTCCTCGCCGATGATCCGCGCGACCGCGTAGCCGGCCGCGAAGGCGCCGGTGACGAGGCCGGGCCGCTTCAGGGCGCCGGAGCGAGCCAGGATCTGGACCAGCAGGAACAGGCAGACCCCTTCGAGCGCCGCCTGATAGAGTTGGCTCGGGTGACGCGGCTCGGGGCCGCCGTCCGGAAACACCATTCCCCACGAAACGTCGGTGGCCCGGCCATACAGCTCGCCATTGATGAAGTTGGCGATGCGGCCGAAGAACAGGCCGATGGGCGTCACCGCCGCCGCGAGGTCGAAGGTGGGCAGCACGGGCAGTTTTCGGGAGCGGGCGAACAGGGCGAGCGCGAGCGCCGCGCCAAGCAGGCCGCCATGGAAGCTCATGCCGCCGCGCCAAAGCTTCAGCGCCTCGAGCGGCTCCTCGACGTAGAGCGCGAAGTCGTAGAACAGCACATAGCCGATGCGCCCCCCGAGGATGACGCCGAAAGCGACCCAGACGATCAGGTCGTCGACGTCGAGCGGCTTGGGATGGGGGGTCGCGCCCCAATACGCGTCGCGGGCGGCGATGCGCTTGGCGAGCCACCAGCCGATCAGCAGTCCGGCGATATAGGCCAGCGCATACCAGCGGATCGCGAGCGGGCCGATCTGGACCGCGACCGGATCGATCATCGGAAAGGCGATCGCGAACAGCGGCATCGGACGCTCCGGTGGGACCGGCGCGTGATGGTCGAAGCCGCCCGGAGCGTCAAGCGCGCGGCGGTGCTTTCGGCGTCGCCGTTCACACTTGCCCAACCGCCATGGGGCACTCTGAAGCTCAGGGGGAGATCGATGATGACGCGAGGCGGATTGCTCACCACGCTGGCGGCGGGATTGCTCGCCGGCGCCGGAACGCCGGCGGCGGCGCAGGACGTCGGCCCATTGAAGACGTTCAAGGACTGGGTGGTCGGCTGCGACAATCTGAGGGCGTGCGTGGCGCTCGGGTCGTCACCCGATGAGGCGGAAAGCGCCTATGTGAAGATCACGCGCGGCGCCGCCGCCGCGGACGAGCCCGCCGTCTCGTTTCATGTGGCGCCCGATGCGGAACCGGCCGCGCCCGGTCTTTCGCTGATCCTGGACGGCGCGGCGCCGACGCCGCTTCAGGCGACGGTCGACGGCTCCTATGTCGTCGCCTCGCTCCCTGCCGGGAAGGCGCGCGAGGTTGCGTCCGCGCTGAAGCAGGCGAAGAGCCTCGCCGTGATCCTGAGCGACGGAGGCAAGGCGGCCGGCTCATTCAACATATCGCTGTCGGGCTCCGCGGCCGCGCTCCTGTTCATGGATGATCGCCAGGGCCGGGTCGGAGGCGTCACGGCTCTCGCAAAGCCTGGCCCCGCGGCGGCCAGCTCCGTTCCGCCGGCGCCTCGTGGGCCGCTCGTGAAGGCGCTGCCGATGAAGGAGGTCGAGCAGCCCGGGCCTTTGCCGTCCGGGATCGGGAAGGCCGACTCGGATGATTGCAAGGATGTCCACCCGATCGAGCTGCGTCTCGATGGCGGCAAGTCGCTGTGGGGCGTGTGCACCTACCTGGCGGCCTACAATGGCGGCTTCCGCATGTGGCTCGCCGGCCCCGGGGGCGCGTCTCAGGTCAACTTCGCGCCGCCCGGCGAGAAGCCCGACGACGCCGCGGAGCTGACCAACCCCTATCTGTCCGAGGACGGCTTCATCCTGAACGCCTTCGCGAAGGGGCGCGGCATCGGCGACTGCGGCGAGGCGACGTCCTGGACATGGGACGGCTCCGCGTTCCGGTTGGCGCGGCTGATGCGCATGGAGGAGTGCCGCGGCGTGCCGCAGAGCGACTGGCCGGTGCTCTACCAGGCCGAGCTCGCCGGCGACTAGGCCGCCGAGGGCGCTGCGTCGGGCCGGAACGGGTCGGCTGCAGGTCTGGGCGCGGTGGCCGGGCCCGCTCCCGCAGGCCTGGCGTCCGGCCTGATCGCCAGCAGACGCATCATGCCGTAGGCGATCTCGCGCTCGCCCATCACCACCTCGTCGGCGCCGAGCTTCATGAGATGCTCGACTTCGGCGTCCGAGTGCGCGCGCGCGATGATCTTGAGGTTCGGGTTGAGGGCGCGGGCCTGCTCGACGGTCTGTCCAGCCTCGAAAGCCTCCGGGATCGCCACCACGAGGGCCTGCGCCTGCGGCAGGTTCGTGAGCGCGAGCACCGCCGGGTCCGCGCCGTTGCCGACGATCGTCTCCACGCCGCGTTCGCGCAGTTCGATGAGCGGCTTCTCCGAATCCTCGATGACGAGAAAGCGCGCGCCGCTTTCCGCCAGTCCGGCCCCGACGGCGCCGCCGACGCGGCCGAAGCCGACCAGCACGACATGGTCCGTCAGCGCCGTGGGATGCGGCGTGTCGTCATCGGCCGAGAGTTCCGGGGTGGAAGACTCCGAGCGCGTCTGGGCGGCGGGGGCGACGGCCGCCTCCAGCGGAGAGGCCGGCGCCGCCATGGGCGCCGGCGCCTCGACGGGCGCTGGCTTGGGCTGCTTGCGCCCCACGAGCGTCTCGATCCTCGACCGGAGCCGTTCGGCCGCGAAGAACGCCAGCGGGTTCAGGACGATCGAGATCAGCGCGCCGCCGAGGATCAGATCCCGCCCGGCTTCAGGCAGAAGCTTCAGCCCGACCCCGAGTTCGGCGAGGATGAAGGAGAACTCGCCGATCTGCGCAAGGCTCGCCGAAATCGTGAGCGCCGAGGACACCGAGCCCCGGAAGGCGAGCACGATCAGGAAGGCGGCGATCGACTTGCCGATGACGATGATGAACACGACCGCCGCGACGCTCCACGGGTCGCGGAAGATGATCGACGGGTCGAACAGCATTCCGACCGAGACGAAGAACAGCACCGCGAAGGCGTCGCGCAGCGGCAGGCTCTCCTGCGCGGCGCGATGGCTGAGCTCGCTTTCGGCGAGCACCATCCCGGCGAAGAACGCCCCGAGCGCGAGCGACACGCCGAACAGCGCGGAGGAGCCGAAGGCGACGCCGAGCGCGATGGCGAGCACGCCAAGGCGGAACAGTTCGCGCGAGCCGCTATGCGCGATGCGGTGGAGCACCGCGGGGATCAGGCGCCGTCCCACGACGAGCATCAGGCCCACGAACACCGCGACCTTGAGCAGGGTCAGGGCGACCACGCCCGCCATGCCGATCTTGATGCCGAGCGCTTCGCTGACCGCAGCGGCGAGCGGCTCCGGCGCTTGATCCGGCGATCCCGCAAGCGCCGGGATCAGGACCAGCGCCAGCACCATCGCGAGATCTTCCACGATCAGCCAGCCGACGGCGATCTTGCCCCGCTCGCTGTCGAGCAGGCGTCGATCCTGGAGCGCCTTGAGCAGCACGACCGTGGAGGCGACCGAAAGCGCGAGGCCGAACACCAGGCCGCCGCCCAAAGACCAGCCGAGCAGCCAGGCGAGGCCGCAGCCGAGACCTGTCGCGGCCGCGATCTGCACGATCGCGCCGGGAATGGCGATGCCCCGGACCGACATCAGGTCCTTCAGGGAGAAGTGCAGGCCGACGCCGAACATCAGCAGGATCACGCCGATCTCTGCGAGTTCCGGCGCCAGGTGCTGATCGGCGACGTAGCCGGGGGTATGCGGCCCGACGAGAACGCCGGCCAGAAGGTAGCCGACCAGTGGCGGCAGCCGCAGGCGATGCGCGATCGCTCCGAAAATAAACGCCAGCACAAGCCCCGCCACGATGGTCGAGATCAGCGGGGTTGCATGCGGCATCGGCTCGGCAGACCTCCTGCAGGGTGGCGCCGTCTTTCTAAGTCAAAGCGGCGTCGGACGATATTGGCCGCCCGCAATGGTCAATTCAACTTGTCGTAGAGGCCGCGGCTTGATCGCGGGGGCCGGACGGGCCACATCTGGGGGGAACAGAGAGGATGCCTCATGACTGAGACCCGCGGGCGCATGTTCGACGAGATCGGACGCCTGATGACCGACGCCGCCGGCATGGCTTCAGGCTTGCGGCGCGAGGTCGAGACGGTCGTGCGGCAGCAAGCCTCGCGGATCCTCTCGGACCTCGATCTCGTGCGTCGCGACGAGTTCGAGGCCGTCCGGGCGATGGCCAGCCGCGCGCGGGAAGAGAACGAGAGGCTCGCCGAGCGGCTTTCAGCGCTCGAGGAGCGTCTCGGCCGCCCGGAGGTCGACGCCGACAGCGTGTTCGGCGAGAAGGCCGCCGAGCCGGCCCCGGTCGGCGCGCCCAAAGGCTTTGACGACGCGGTGGGGGATTGATCCCCCTGTCTGCGCAACAGCCTGTGTGCAGCGCCGCGAGAGGCGCCATATACTGAACAAGGCGGCTCGAATCGCCGGAGGTTTTCCGGGGTTCGGAGTCGCGGTTGGCGAGCCGCGCACAGCGGCGCGCCCGTCACGCGCGACGTCGTTCCCACGCCCGCTGACGTCGGGCCTCACCCGGGGAGGAGCTTATGGCTCTCATCGACGTGGACGCTGATCGCCAGGGACATCCTGTCGACATGATCGAACGTATCGCGACGTTGAACGACTGGGTCTTCGACCGGTCGGGCGACGACGAGATCACGATCTCCGTCGACGGCGCATGGACCGACTACCACGTGTCGTTCACGTGGATGGGCGATCTGGAGTCCCTTCACCTGGCCTGCGCCTTCGATCTCAAGGTTCCCGATCGCCGGAAGACGGAGGTCCTGCAACTGCTGACGCTCGTGAACGAGCAGATGTGGCTCGGCCATTTCGACCTGTGGAGTCAGGAGGGCGTGGTGGCCTATCGTCACTCTCTGCTGCTGTCCGGAGGCGCGGAGGCGAGCGCGCCGCAATGCGAAGCTCTGCTCGAGGCCGCGATCGAAGCGTGCGAGCGCCACTACCAGGCCTTCCAGTTCGTTCTGTGGGCCGGCAAGAGCGCCAAGGAGGCCATGGAGGTGGTGGCCTTCGAGACGGTGGGGGAGGCGTGACGACCTCAGCATTCTCTTGAACGCGCACTACTCCGGGCCGCTCGATGCGGGCGGCCCGGTTCTGCTGATCGGCGCCGGCAAGATGGGCGGCGCGCTGCTCGACGGCTGGCTCGCGAACGAGCGGCGATAGATCTCGGCCCCGTCTCTGATGTAGTCCATCGCGCCCGCTTCAATTTCGC
>NZ_JBJKEX010000191.1:0-5764 GCF_045505405.1 Hansschlegelia beijingensis
AGTGAACACCAGGCTGCCGATGTTGGCGGAGAGCGTGGGCGCATCCTCGAACAGGCGCGCGTAGTGCCGCTGCACGAGCTTCAGCCGAGCCGTCAGCGCCTTCCAAAGCATCAGGCGGCAGCCCAGCCCGGCGTCGCCGATGCGGCCTCCCGCGTTGATCCGGGGGCCGAGAAGGAAGCCGAGGTGATACGGCGCGACCGGACCGTCGAGCCGAGCGGCGTCCATGAGCGCGCGCAGGCCCAGACGGCGGCGCGAGCGCATCGCGATCAGGCCTTTCGTGACGAAGGCGCGGTTCAGCCCTGTCAGCGGGACGACGTCGGCCACCGTGCCAAGAGCCACCAGGTCGAGCGCCGCCAGGAGGTCCGGCTCCCGGCCGCCCGCGGCCCAGAAACCGCGGCGACGAAGCTCGCGCTGGGTCGCGACCAGCGTCATGAACACCACGCCGCACGCAGCCAGATGGCCGAGACCCGAAAGGTCGTCCTGCCGATTGGGGTTCACCAGCGCGCTGACCGCCGGAAGCTCGGCGCCGACCTGGTGATGGTCGAGCACGACCACGTCCATGCCGCGGCGACGCGCGTGATCGAGCGCCTCGAAGCTCGTCGAGCCGCAATCGACCGTCACCAGCAGCCTAGCGCCGCCGTCGGCGAGCATGTCGATCGCGCCGACATTCGGGCCGTAGCCTTCGAAGATGCGGTCCGGGATGTAGGTCCGGGCGTCGCCGCCGGCCTCGGTCACGAAGCCGGCCAGCAACGCCGCGGACGTGGCTCCGTCCACGTCGTAATCGCCGAACACCGCGATCGCCTCGCCGCCCTCGATCGCGTCGGCGAGGCGGGCCGCGGCCGCGTCCATGTCGGTCATGCAGGAGGGGTCGGGCATCAGCCCCCGAAGCGAAGGCTCCAGGAAGACGGAAGCTTCCGCGTTCGGGACATTCCGCCCCGCCAGAACGCGCGCCAGCAGTTCCGAATGTCCATGGTCCCGGACGATCTCGGCCGCCGCCGCCCGGCCACGGGCGTCGAGCCGGTCGCGCCAGGGCCGACCGTCGAAGGAGGCTTCGACGCCGAGAAACGCGTCGCCGCGCGGGCGCGCGGTGCGGAGAGCGGCGGTCATTCGAGCGATCGTCTCGTCACACCCGCCGAATCGCGGCGAGGCTCGGACATTGGTGGTAGCCGAGAAGCGCCCGACGGCCCAGACCGTCAGGCGCGGTCGAACCGCTCCGTCATCCGGTGCTCGGACCGGATGCGCCGGCACGCGCCGGTGGAATGGCGCATCACGATCGTCTCGGTCACGATCCCCTCGGGACCGAAGCGCACGCCGGCCAGCATGCCGCCGCCGGTGACGCCGGTCGCGGCGAACAGCACGTCGCCCGCCGCCATGTCGCGAACGCCGTAAACCCGGCTGGGATCGCTGATCCCCATCTCGGCCGCCCTCCGCCGGCTGTCGGGATCGTCGAGCAGGAGGCGGCCCTGCATGAACCCGCCGAGACATTTGAGCGCCGCCGCCGCCAGCACGCCTTCCGGCGCGCCGCCGACGCCAAGATAGATATCGACGCCTGTGTCGTTCGGATTTGTGGCGTCCACCACCCCGGCGATGTCGCCATCGGTTATCAGACGCACAGACGCGCCCGTCGCCCGGATGGCCTCGATCAGCCGGGCGTGGCGCGGCCGGTCCAGCACGCAGGCGGTGATCTCGCGGACCGCCACGCCCTTCGCCTTCGCGAGACGGGCGATGTTCTCCGCCGGCGACCAGTCCAGATGAACGGTGTCGTCGGGATAACCCGGCCCGATGGCGATCTTGTCCATGTAGACGTCGGGGGCGTTGAGCAGCGTGCCTGGCTCGGCAAGCGCTATCGCCGTGATGGCGTTCGGCTGGTCCTTGGCGCAGAGGGTCGTGCCCTCCAGCGGGTCGAGCGCGATGTCGAACCGCGGACCGGCCGGATCTCCGACCTCCTCGCCGATATAGAGCATTGGGGCCGCGTCGCGCTCACCCTCGCCGATCACCACGGTGCCGTGGATCGGGAGCGCGTTCAGCATCCGCCGCATGGCGTCGACGGCCGCCTGATCGGCGGCCATCTCGTCGCCGCGCCCTCTCAGCCGGGCGGCCGCCACGGCCGCGTGCTCGGTGACGCGCACCACCTCGATGACCAGCGAGCGGTCGATCATCTCGTGAAGCGAGAGAGACTTCGTTCCCGCGCCCCGGAGGGACACGACGGAGCGTCCTGCGGCGCTCGACTTGGCCATGACGTTTCCTCGGCGCGTCGTTGCGCGCTCCGCCTCAGCGTTTCTCGATTCGTATCACCTGAGGCGCACCATCGATATGACCGTCCGCCTCGATCGCGTCCAGAGCCACGCGCAGCGCAGCCTCGTTGGTGGCGTAAGTGATGAGCACGACCGCGACAGGGTCGGCGCTCGGGCGATCGAAGTCCGGCTCGCGGCCGCGCTGGACGATGCTGCGCAGGGAGATGCCCTGCTCCGCCATGCGGGTTGCGATGGCCGCAGCGGCCCCGGGCCGGTCCAGGACCGAGAGGCGGATGTAGTAGCCGCCCTGATGGGTGCCCATCGGCGCCCGTTTGGGCGCGGCGAGCTCGGCCGCAGGCACGCCGAACACCGGCAGCTTCGCGCCGCGGGCGATGTCGACGATGTCGGCGATGACCGGCGACGCGGTGGCGTCGCCGCCGGCGCCCGGGCCCGCGAGCACCAGGGCGCCGACCACGTCGCCGTCGATCTCGACGGCGTTGGTGACGCCGTCGACGCGGGCGATCGCGCTGTCCTTCGGGAGCATCGAGGGATGCACCCGAAGCTCGATCCCGGACTCGCTCTGCGTGGCGACGCCAAGCAGCTTGACCCGGAAGCCAAGCTCCTCGGCCATCGCGAGGTCGAACGGCGTGATAGAGGCGATGCCCTCGATGTAGATGCCGTCCGGATCGACCTGGACGCCGAACGCGAGCGCGGCCAGCAGGGCGAGCTTGTGAGCCGCGTCGAACCCTCCGATGTCGAAGGTCGGGTCGGCCTCGGCGTAGCCGAGGCGCTGGGCGTCCGCGAGACATTCCGCGAAGCCGATCCGGTCCTTCTCCATACGGGTCAGGATGTAGTTGCACGTGCCGTTGAGGATGCCGAACACGCGGCTGACGTTGTTGCCGGTGAGGCCCTCGCGCAGCGTCTTGACGATCGGGATGCCGCCCGCGACGGCCGCCTCGAACGCGATCGTCACGCCGGCCTCTTCGGCCGCGAGCGCGAGAGCGACGCCGTGCTTGGCCAGCAGCGCCTTGTTGGCCGTCACGACCGGCCTTCCGGCCCCGACCGCGGTCTCGACGCAAGCGCGCGCCGGGCCTTCGGCGCCGCCAATCAGCTCCACCACGAGATCGACGTCCCGCGCCCGCGCGAGCTGGCTCGGATCCATGTGCCAGGCGACGTTCGAAAGATCGAGCCCGCGGCTGCGGCCCTTGTCGCGGGCCGAAACCGCCGTCACCACGACCGGGCGGCCGGCGCGCGCCGCGATCTGCTCCGCCTTCTGCTGAAGGATGCGGACAACCGAGGCGCCGACGGTGCCAAGACCGGCGACGCCGACTTTCAGAGGTTCGGCCATGAGGCTGTTCCGTTCAGAGGCAGAAGGGCGGGGCGGACCGCAACGGCCGGCCGCGCGCGTCGAAGCGCATCCGAAAGGACGCTCCCCAGCATCAGGCGGCGAAAAGCCGTCGGCGGACTGCGCCTCATGCTGAGGAGCCCTGGCTCTGGACCAGGGCGTCTCGAAGCACGCAGCGCGTCCGCGCGGCTATTGCTTCAGGGCCGGCGCGAGCCGGCCCGGGGATGGTGATTACCGGGCCGCCGCGAGCGGGACGACGTTGTGCAACGTATCGTCGGCCGTTTCAAGGAACCGCCGGATCGACCGCGCGGCCTGCCGGATGCGGTGCTCGTTCTCCACCAGCGCGATGCGCACGAAGTCGTCGCCGTGCTCTCCGAACCCGATGCCGGGCGCGACGGCGACAGAGGCCTTCTCCACCAGCAACTTCGAGAACTCGACGCTGCCGAGCGGACGGAACTTCTCGGGAATCGGGGCCCAGGCGAACATCGACGCCCGCGGCGACGGCACCGGGAAGCCCGCCCGGCCGAAGGACTCCACAAGCGTGTCGCGGCGCTTGCGGTAGATTTCGCGCGCCTCGACGATGCAGTCGTCCGGCCCGTTCAGGGCGGCCGAGGCCGCCACCTGGATCGGCGTGTAGGCGCCGTAGTCGAGATAGGACTTCACGCGCGCCAGCGCCGCGATGAGCCGCTCATTGCCGACCGCGAAGCCCACCCGCCATCCCGGCATCGAATAGGTCTTGGAGAGCGAGGTGAACTCGACCGCGACGTCGAACGCGCCCGGCACCTGCAGGATCGAAGGCGGCGGCGGGCCGTCGAAATAGATCTCCGAATAGGCGAGGTCGGAGAGCACGAACAGATCGTGCTGCTTCGCGAAGCGGATGACGTCCTTGTAGAAGTCGAGATCCGCGACCTCGGCCGTCGGGTTCGACGGATAGCAGGTGATGATCGCGATCGGCTTCGGGATCGAGTGGATCACCGCCCGCTCGAGCGCGCGAAAATAATCCGGTCCCGGCGTCGCGGGCACGTTGCGGATGACGCCGCCGGCCATCAGGAAGCCGAACGCGTGGATCGGATAGCTCGGGTTCGGCGCCAGGACGACGTCGCCGGGCGCGGTGATGGCCTGCGCCATGTTGGCGAAGCCTTCCTTTGACCCGAGCGTCGCGACGATCTGCGTATCGGGATCGAGCTTCACGCCGAAACGCCGGGCGTAATACGCCGCCTGCGCGCGCCTAAGTCCCGGGATGCCCTTGGACGTCGAGTAGCGGTTGGTCCGCGGCTTGGTCACCGCTTCCACGAGCTTCGCGTTGATGTGCTCGGGCGTGGGAAGGTCCGGATTGCCCATGCCGAGATCGATGATGTCGGCCCCGGCCTTGCGGGCGGCGGCCTTCACCCGGTTCACCTGTTCGAAGACATAAGGGGGCAGGCGGCGAACGGAGTGAAATTCGGTCATGGCGACGCGTTTCGCGGTTGGAGCGGCCTAGAGCAGCCGAGTCTGAAGGCAATATCGTACAGGCCGACTGCGATCAAACCCCGCGGTCGCTTTCCCGTCGCAAAACCGAGTCCGAGCTAGCGGCTCGCCCGTGACTGCCGCTTGCCCGCCAGCAGGTCCGCCTCGAGGCGCTTCTGCTCCTCGGCGCTCTTGAGCTTGCCGTGGAGGTCCGGCTGGGTGCGGTAGACGTTGGGATACGGCAGGGCCGCCGGGGGCGGCGGCAGCCCGCGATCGCCCTTTGGCCCATAGGGCCCACACGCCTGCAAGGCGCCCGCGCTGGCGACCACGAGCGCGGCGCGAAGGAGCTTCCCTGGCAGGGTCATCGGCGCGTCTCTGGCGAAGGGATGAGGATCGGAATTTCTGGACGGCGGCGGCTGACCGTGGCGTCCCGATCAGCTTGCGCCTATTGTCACGGGAACAAGACTTGAAGCAACCCACGGGGCGTCCGGGCGGCCGCTTCACCGTGGATCCGAGGGAAGGACCGCCTGCATGGCCCGGAGCACCGTGAGCCGATCCCCGACCAAACCGGTCGAGGCCGCCTCACGTCCGGCGACGGCGGCTGAACCTCGCACCGAGCGAGCGAGATCGAAGGCGTCTTCCCAGCGCCTCGCGCGCCAGCGCGCTCCAGGGGCCACCGGCGGCAAGCCGTTCCGCAAGGCGGCGGACATCGTCGAGCGTGCCGATGTCGGCCGCGATA
>NZ_JBJKEX010000192.1:0-5708 GCF_045505405.1 Hansschlegelia beijingensis
TCCTGAGAGCACCCCACCCGGCCGGGCTCCGCCCGTCCACCCTCCCCTCTGCGAGGGAGGGAGAAGAAAGGGCGTCAGCCGCGGCGTCCAGCGGCCGGCGGGCCGAAAACACCTCGGCGGCGACGATCTTGCCCGTCTTGTCATTGACGATCTTGGCGGTGAGCTCCGCCTTGGCGAGGCCTGAGCCCGCGTCGACCTCGAAGGCGCGGAGCTCGGTCACGAGCTGGTAGTCCACCGAGAGCCGGTCGCCCGGCCGGCCGACGGAGCCCAGCCGGTTGGCGTTCTCGTACGCCTCGATGATCTTCGCCTGCATCAGCTTCGGGAGCCGGTCGGACCACTGCGCGTTCGGCAGATAGGCCACCTCGCCCGGCTTCGGGTGAACTGCGATCCTCTGGCCGTCGAGCACGGCCACGGCGGCCGGCTCACCAACCACCAGGTTGCCGCGCCCGCGTCCGGCGTCGGGCAGATTGCGGGGCGCCGAAAGATCGAAGGTCGTGGGCGGGGAGCCGCCTGCGAGCAGGCTCGTGCAGCCCGGCAGCGCAAGCACGCCCGCGAGCAGCGCCGCCGCCCGCAGGGCGCGAGGTCCGGCTGCGCCGCGCGGCGCCGGCGTCGTTTCGCTGGTGTTCACCTGCAGCGTCCTTGTCATCGACCGCGATACTCCGGCACGCCGCCGCTTTCGCCGAACAGGAACTGGCGGGGGTTCCGTTTGAGCTCCTGGATCACCGAATCCAGATTGTTCAGCGTACGGCGGCTGTCGGCGACGAAGGCCGAAAGGTCGCGCGTGCCCGAACTAGACAGCCGCGTGACGCCGGCGCTGATCTCTGCGGTCCGGCTCTCGAGCTTGATCGCCAGCTCGCGGATAGCCTGCGAGGTCTTCTGGAAGTCGGCGATCGCGCCCTGCGCTTCGCCGCCGCCCACGAGCTTGCGGGCGTCGTCCAGGAGGCCGTCGAGCTTGTCGGCGGTGCCCGTCAGCCGCGAGGAGATGCTGCGGGCGTCGGCGACGATCTGGTCCACGTTCTGGGCGTTGCGGCCGAGGGCCTCGGCGAAGGCGTTCACGTTGTCGACCGTCGAGCGGATCTTGTCGCCGTCGATCGCCGAGACGGCGCGGTCGATGCTCGCCACCGTGCGGTTGATCGTCTGACCGTCGATCGATGTCGCGAGGCCGGCGACGCCGTCGACGGCGCGATTCACCTTCTCGGGATCGATCGCCGCGACGACCTGCTCGGCGTTGCGCGAGGCGTTCTGGATGTTGTCGATGACGCTGGAGACCTTCGCGGGGTCGATCGACTGGAGCACGGCGGTGAACCGGTCGACGGAAGCGTTGACCTTGCTGGGATCGACGGCCGTGACGATCGCCTGAACCTGCTTCAGGGTGTCCTCGACCCGGGCGCCGGCGCCGCGCAACTGTTCGGCCAGCTGCGCCAGGTCGCCGATCGCCTGATCGACCTTCGGGCCGGCGTTCTTGAGCGAATCCGTGAAGGCGACCGCGTTCGACATGGTCTGGTCGACCTTGTTGACGTCGACCGCGCGGACGAGGTTCTGAACGTCGGTGACCAGCGGCACCAGATGGTCGGCGAGGTTGCCGATCTGGCGCGCGGCGACGCCCGTGTTCTGCATGAAGCCCTTGATGTCGCCGGAGTTCGCGGCGAGCGCCGCCGTGAACGTCTCGACGTTCTGCAACGACCGCTCGATCGAGCCGCGGCTGTTGCCCACCAGGCCCTGAATGTCGCCGAATGTGGTCTGCGCCTGCTGCAGCACCGTGCGCGCGCCCTCCAGGATGTCCTGGAACGCGGAGGCTTCCGCGATCAGCACGGGCGCGTTGTTCGGGTCGCCGTCCTTCGTCGTGACGAGCGGAAGGGCCGGCGCGGTCGGCGAGCCGCCGGTGAGCTGCACGACCGCGCCGCCGGTGAGGCCGGTCATCTCGAGCCGGGCCCGCGTGTCGGTGCGCACAGGCGTGTTCTTGGCGATCTCCACGCGCGCGATGACCTTGGCCGGGTCCTGCGGGTCGAAGTTCAGGTCCACGACGTCGCCGACGCGAATGCCGTTGAACAGCACCGCGGAGCCGGGCGTCAGGCCGGAGACGGCGCCGGGGAACTGGATGCGATAGATCGCACGGTCGCGGTTCTGGCCGATGTCGGAGAACCACCAGACGAAGGCGAAGGCGGCGGCGATGACCGCCAGGGTGAAGGCGCCGATCAGGGCGTGGTTCGCGCGGGTTTCCATCTGTCCGGTTCGCCTCAGGCCGCCGTGGCGCCAATGCCGGCGGCGCGCGCCCGCTCGCCCCGGAAGTACTCTTTCATCCAGGGATCGTCGTTCTTGACCATCTCGGACATCGGGCCGATCGCCAGAACCTTTCCGCCCTTGAGCGCGGCTATGCGGTCGCAGGCGGTGGTCAGCGTGTCCAGGTCGTGGGTCACCAGATAGACGGTCAGGCCCAGGGTCTCCTTCAGGGTCATGATCAGCCGGTCGAACGCGTTCGCGCCGATCGGGTCGAGCCCGGCGGTCGGCTCGTCGAGAAACACGATGTCGGGATCGAGCGCCAGAGCGCGCGCCAGGGCGGCGCGCTTGATCATGCCGCCGGAAAGCTCGGAGGGGAACCGGTCGCCGGCGTCCTGCTTCAGCCCGACCAGATCGATCTTCAGCCGCGCGATCTCCTCCCGCAGCTTCGGGCTGAGCTTGGTGTGCTCGCGGAGCGGCATCTCGACGTTCTGGCGCACGGTGAGGGACGAGAACAGCGCGCCCTGCTGGAACAGCACGCCCCAGCGGCGCTCGATCCCCAGCCGCTCCTCGTCCGTCGCTTCGTCGAGATCGACCCCGAACACCTCGACCTTGCCGGCGCGCTTCGGGGTCAGCCCGATGATCGCGCGCAACGAGACTGACTTGCCGGTTCCGGAAGGTCCCACGACGCCCAGGATCTCGCCCTTGCGGACGTCCATGTCCATGCCGTCGATGACGTTGCGCTCGCCGAAGCCTACGACGAGATCGCGCACGCGGATGACGAGCTCATCCTGGGCGGAGCGGCCGTTGGCGGAATCGGCGGGGGCGTCGTTCATCATATGCCTATCGCCGCGAAGAACATCGCGAACAAGCCGTCGAGAACGATGACGACGAAGATCGACTTCACCACCGAGGACGTCGTCCGCTGACCGAGCGACTCGGCCGAGCCCTTCACCTTCATTCCTTCGGTGCAGGCGATCAGGCCGATCACCAGCGCCATGAAGGGCGCCTTGATGATTCCGACGAAGAAGGTCTGCAGCGACAGCGCGTCCTTGAGCCGTTGCAGGAAGGTGATCGGGGTGATGTCGCCATAGCCCCAGGCCACCAGCCCGCCCCCGAGCAGCGCCGCCATCGCGGCCAGGAAGGACAGCAGCGGCATCGCGATCAGCAACGCCGTGAGGCGCGGCATGGCCAGCACTTCGATCGGGTCGAGGCCCATCGTCCTGAGGGCGTCGATCTCCTCGCGCATCTTCATGGAGCCGATTTCGGCCGTGAAGGCGGAGCCGGACCGGCCGGCGACCATGATGGCGGTCAGCAGCACGCCGAGTTCGCGCAGCACCAGGATGCCGAGCAGGTCGACCACGAACAGGGTCGCGCCGAAATTGCGGAGCTGGAAGATGCTCTGCTGGGCGACGATGGCGCCGACCAGGAACGAGATCAGCGTGATGATCGGCACCGCCTGAAGGCCCACCCGATCGAGGTGCGCCACAGAGGCTGTGAAGCGGAATCGCCAGGGCGCGACGATCATCCGGCCCGTGGTGACCACGACCGCGCCAAGGAACCCCAGGCCCTTCGAGACGTCGGAGCCGGCCGCCTCGACGCGTCCGCCGAACTGGGCGAACCAGGCCACCACGCCGCGGTCGCGCTCGACCGCAGGCGGCGCATCCTGAACTCGCCCGCGCAGAGCCTCCATGAGGCGCGCATGCTGGGGCCGGACGTTGTGAAGCTCCGCGGTCGCTCCCGCGTCCTCCGCGGCTCTCCGCATACGCTCGATGAGCAACGCGCCGACGGTGTCGAGCCGGTCGAGGCCGGAGAGGTCGAACGCGACGGTCTTGCCCTTCGCGATCGAGAAGTCGACGGCTTCGATCTTCGGCTGCAGCAGATCGCCGGTCTCGGCGGTCCACGGGCCAAGCGGCGTCAGCACGAGACCGTCGTCGAATGCCTCGACCTTTAGATCCGCGACGTCTTCCGCAACCTGCACCCGGATTCGCCTGTAATCGCGACGCCTTGCCGGTCAGCGCCCCGCTCGTAATACTCAGCCGCGTCGCGTCCTGTCGAGGCGACCGCCCCTTCGGAGACCTTGGTGGAGATCACGAAGCCTTATCTGTTGTTTCTAGGCGACGCTCCCGACGCGCTTGCGGCCAAAACCGCGACCGGCATCGTCGACTGGCGACGCGACTGGTGCGTCGGCCAGATCCGGCTTCCGGGGTGCAAGGCGGACACGGGGCTGCCGGATCTCGACGTCAGAGAGGCGGTCGCGCGCGGGGCGCGTACGATGGTCATCGGGGTCGTGAACCCCGGCGGATCACTGCCCGAGCACTGGGTCGACCAGATCGTCGCGGCGCTGGAAGCAGGTCTCGACGTCGCGAGCGGCATGCACGAACGCCTAGCCGACCTGCCGCGGATCGCGGAGGCTGCCCGCGCGCATCGCCGTCGCCTGCACGACGTCCGGCGCTCCGATCAGCGGTTCGCGACCGGCAAGGGCGGAAGAAGGCCGGGCCGGCGGCTGCTGACGGTCGGCACCGACTGCTCGGTCGGCAAGAAATACACCGCCCTCGCCCTCGAGGCCGAGATGCGGGCGCGCGGCCTCGACGCGGAGTTCCGGGCGACCGGACAGACGGGGGTGCTGATCGCCGACCGCGGCGTCGCGATCGACGCGGTCGTCGCGGACTTCATCTCGGGCGCGGCGGAATGGCTTACGCCCGCAGCCGCGCCGGACCACTGGGACGTGATCGAAGGTCAGGGGTCGCTGTTCCATCCGTCCTTCGCCGGGGTGACGCTCGGCTTGCTGCACGGCGCGCAGCCGGACGCCTTCGTGGTCTGTCACGAGCCGACCCGGACCACGATGCGCAACGTCGACTTCCCTCTGCCGACCATCTCCGACGTCATCGACGAGACGATCGCGGCGGGACGTCTGACCAATCCGGACATCCGCTGCGTCGGGATCGCGATCAACACCGCGGCGCTGCCGGAGGACGAGGCGCGGGCCACGCTGGACGCCGCCCGGGCGGCGCATGCCCTTCCGGTCTCCGATCCCGTCCGCTTCGGCGTGGCGCCGATCGTGGACCGGCTGCTGGCGGAGTTCTCGTGAGCGCCGCGTGCGCTCACGGGCGGAGGTCGCTCTAGCGTTGCCGATCACCCTCGCCTCCCGGATTGAGCGCTGGCCGGTCGCCGGCGCCTTTTCGATCGCCCGCGGCTCCGTGAGCGAAGTCGTCACCGTCGTCGTCGAACTGTCTGACGGAGCGCGCCGCGGACGCGGAGAGTGTCGCCCCTATGCTCGCTACGGAGAGACGCCGGAGGGCGTGAAGTCCGAGATCGACGCTCTCGCACCCGAGATCGCCTCGGGCCTCGACCGCGCGGCCCTCCAGTCGAGGCTCCCAGCCGGCGCGGCGCGCAACGCGCTGGACTGCGCGTTCTGGGACCTTGAGGCGAAGCGGTCCGGCGTGAGCGTCGCCGCCCTGGCGGGCCTTCCGGAGCCTGCGCCGCTCGTC
>NZ_JBJKEX010000193.1:0-5676 GCF_045505405.1 Hansschlegelia beijingensis
TCGGGCGGAAGCTCGCCCTCGGCGGCGGCGCGCTCCAGCCGCTCGCGCAAGGTCTCCTCGCTCAGCGAGCGTCGCGCGATGAGCTCCTGCCGGATCGCGTCGCTGCCTTCGCCGCCGCACACCGCGCTGTTGACGCCGAGGCAGCCGGGCGGATGCATCGGGTCGGTCAGCACGTCGGCGTAGCCCTTGAGCAGCTTCTCGATGGTGGAGCGGACGCTGGGCTCCGCGAGCGCATGCGCCACGAAGCACATGTGGTTCTGCTCGTAGCGGTCGAGCACCTTACGGAACAGCTCTTCCTTGTTGCCGTAGGTGGCGTAGAGGCTGGGCCGCGTGATGCCCATCGCCTCGGTCAGCTCGGTGAGAGAAGCGCCCTCATAACCGTGCCGCCAGAACACCTGAAGCGCAGCGCACAACGCCTCGTCGACGTCGAATTCCTTGGGCCTGCCCATGGTGGCGACTGATCCGTCCGCATTCTGTACCGACCGATATAGTGTTACGGGCGGTCTGTGTCGAGGTTGTGGTTGGGGTGCGTCGCCGGGGTGCGGTTCGACATGGCGGCCGCGATCACCTGGACGATCTCGCCCTGCGCGAAAGGCTTCGCGAGCTTCGGCAGCGAGATGTCGACGTTCTCCGAAAGCTCCGCGTAGCCGGAGGTGAGGATGATCGGCAGGTCCGGCCGCTCGACGCGGATCGCCCGGGCGAGCTCGACGCCGGTCATCTGCGGCATCGCGTGGTCGGTGATCACGAAGTCGATGGAGGGCTCGCGTCGCAGCGTCGCCAGCGCCTCGTCGCCGGACGCCGCCGGGAACACGGTGAAGCCCAGATCCTCCAGCATCGCGGTCGTATTCACCAGCACCAGCGGATCGTCGTCGACGGCGAGCGCCACGAAGCGGTGGAGGTCGTCGCTCGACTGCGCCGCGTCCCTGCGCGCCGCGAACGCGCCCGCCAGCGCAGGCGTCTCAGAGACCGGCATCCAGAGTTCGACCGTGGTCCCTTCGCCCAGCTGGCTCTTGAGCGTCATGCGGCCGCCAAGCTGCTCCATCGTGCCGTGCACCATGGAGAGGCCGAGGCCGGTGCCCTTGCCGACGCCCTTGGTGGTGAAGAAGGGCTCGACCGCCCGGGCCACGGTGGCTTCGTCCATCCCCACGCCGGTGTCGGAGACCGCAAGGCGCACATATCGGCCGGGCTTCAGGCCGTCGGGGGCGTCGGCGATCTCGACAGGCTGCGCCTCGATCACGATCGCTCCGCCGTCCGGCATCGCGTCGCGCGCGTTCACGACAAGGTTGAGCAAGGTGAGCTCGAGCTGGTTGGCGTCCGCCTGCACGGCGTCGAGAGCGCCGGGGAAGCGCGTCTCGAGCGTCACCGTCGGGCCGAGCGAGCGCATCAGCAGGTCCATCATGCTGCGGACGAGCTCGGGAACGTCGACGGCGGTCAGCGTCAGCTCCTGCCGCCGCGCGAAAGCCAGCATGCGCTGCGTCAGCGAGGCCCCGCGCCGGGCGCCCTGCAGGGCGTTCTCGATCAGCCGGCCGGTGCGGGCGTCGGAGGGCGTATGTTTGCGCAGCATCTCGAGGCTGCCGATGATCACCATCAGCAGGTTGTTGAAGTCGTGCGCGACGCCGCCGGTCAGCTGGCCGATCGCCTCCATCTTCTGCGCCTGGAAGAACGCCTCGCGGACCTGCTCCAGCTCGCGCTGCGCGTCGCGGCGCTCGGTGATGTCGCGGGTGACCTTGGCGAAGCCGATGAGCTTGCCGGCGTCGTCGCGGATCGCGTCGATGACGATATTCGCCCAGAAGCGGGTGCCGTCCTTGCGGACGCGCCAGCCCTCCTTCTCGAACCGGCCCTCTCGCGCCGCGACGCCGAGTCCGCGGGCGGGTTCTCCCGCGGCGGCGTCTTCCTCCGTGTAGAAGCGCGAGAAATGCTGGCCGATGATCTCGTCGGGCCGGTAGCCCTTGATGCGCTGGGCGCCCGCGTTCCAGCTCGCGATCCGCCCCTCGGCGTCCAGCATGTAGATCGCGTAGTCGGTGACGCTCTGCACCAGAAGCCGGAACTGCTCCTCGCTGCGCTCCAGCACGGCCGCCGCCTGCAGGCGCTCGCTGAGGTCTCGCGTGATCTTGGCGAAGCCGATCAGTTCGCCCGCATCGTCCCGGACGGGGTCGATGACGACATGCGCCCAGAACCGCTCGCCGTCCTTGCGGACGCGCCAGCCTTCCGCCTCGAAACGGCCGTCGCGCGCCGCAATCTCCAGCGCGCGCTCCGGCGCGCCGGCCCGGCGGTCCTCGTCGGTGTAGAACAGGGAGAAGTGCTTGCCGAGAATCTCGCCCGGAGCGTAGCCCTTGATCCGCGCGGCGCCCGAATTCCAGCTGGAGACGTAGCCGGCCCGGTCCACCATGTAGATCGCGTAGTCGGTCACCGCCTCGACGAGCAGCCGATAGCGCTTCTCCTCAGCCTGTGCCTCGCCAACCCGCTCTTGATGCGCCATCACGTCCCTTCACGGGATCGCTCCCGCGTCCCCGCCGTTCATCCGCCCCCCTGCCCGAAGTTGCAAGGCGCTTATGAGCGCAGAGGCCCGGTTTCAGCGCCGGGCGATCACTTCTCCACGAAGGCCTTCTCGATCACGAAGTGGCCGGCCTCGCCGTGGTTGCCCTCCTGGTAGCCGCCCTCGATCAGCAGCGCGCGCGTATCGCGGATCATCTCGGGGCTGCCGCACAGCATGAAGCGGTCGCGCTCCTTCGACATCATCGGCAGCCCGACATCCGAGAACAGCCGGCCCGAGCGCATCAGGTCAGTGATCCGCCCGGTGTTGCGGAACGGCTCGCGCGTGACGGTCGGGTAATAGACGAGCCCGGCCGAGATCATCTCGCCAAGGTGCTCGTCCTTCGGAAGCCCTTGCGTGATCGTGTCCCCATAGGCGAGCTCGGCCACCTGCCGCACGCCGTGCAGCAGGACCACCTTCTCGAACCGCTCGTAGGTCTCGGGGTCCTTGATGATCGACAGGAAGGGCGCGAGCCCCGTGCCGGTGCCGAGCAGATAGAGGTTCTGCCCCGCCATCAGATTGTCCAGCACCAGCGTGCCGGTCGGCTTCTTGCCGATCAGGATCGGGTCGCCGACCTTGAGATGCTGCAGGCGCGACGTCAGCGGCCCGTCCGGCACCTTGATCGAGAAGAACTCGAGCTCCTCGTCATAGTTCGCGCTCACCACCGAATAGGCCCGCGTCAGCGGCCGGCCCTCGACCTCGAGCCCGATCATCGTGAACTCGCCATTGCGGAAGCGGAACGACGGGTCGCGCGTCGTGCGGAACGAAAACAGCGTCTCCGTCCAGTGATGCACATGCGTCACGCGCTCTTCCAGATACTTGCTCATCGTCCCGTCTTTCCCGAAGAGGCCGCTCCGCCCGCCGACCCGCAGCAACCGGGTCAAGCCGTCCCGCTCGACGCGGCCTGAGCCGTCGCGGCAACCTCCACCTGTCTGCGCTTGAGGGGATTTTGCCGGATCGACATAAGCGATCCGGGCGTGGATTTCCACCGTGCCTGCAGCCCTTTGGGGTGCCGCTGGCGAAGATCGCCTATGCGGCGGGCTGGGCGCTCGCCGGGGCCGCGGCGCCGGTGCGCTGGGCCGTCGCCTTCAGGATCGCCGTGACCGTGTCGAAGTCCGCCGGGCGCGCGAAATGATAGCCCTGCGCCAGCCGGCATCCGAGGGCGTTGAGCTGTTTCGCCTGCAGCGGGGTCTCCACGCCCTCGGCCACGATCTTCATGCCGAGCTTGCGCGCGATATCAACCAGCCCCTCGACCACCGCGACGCTCGCCGACCCGGACCTCAGGTCGGAGACGAAGGACCGGTCGATCTTGATGACGTCGACCGGGAAGGTGACCAGATGGGTGAGGGAGGCGTAGCCCGTGCCAAAGTCGTCGAGCGCCACCAGGAGGCCGCGCGCGCGCAGCCCCTTCACGGCCTGGGCAACGGTCTGGTCGCTGTCGCCCATATAGACCGACTCCGTCACCTCCAGGATGACGTGCCTGAGCGGCACGCCGAAACGCTCGAACGTCGTGGCGATGCGTTGCTCCAGGTCGCCGCGCTGGAAATCGCCGGTGGTGACGTTGATCCCGACATGCTGGAACGGGATGCCGGCGTTCAGCCATGCGCGCACGTCGCGGGCCACCGCCTCCAGCATCCGCTCGGTGAGGCGAGCCGCGGCCGTGGGATCCGACATCGCCTGGTGGAACCGGGCCGCCGGCAGGATCTCGCCCTCCGGGGTGCGGATCCGGCACAGCGCCTCCAGGCCGACCGTCTCGCCGGTCTCGAGGCCGACGATCGGCTGGTAGTGCGCCTGGAGCCGGTTCTCGTCCAGCGCCGAGGTGAGCTCATGGATCGCGCGGAAGCGCTGCGTGATGGTGGTGCTCAGGTCCGGGCAGTAGCGCAGATAGCCGCCGCGGGCCTTCTCCTTCGCGTCATAGAGCGCGAAGTCGGCGTTCTGCCGGAGCGCATCCACCGTCGAGCCGTCGCGGTCGAAGACCGCCGCGCCGAGCGTGACGGTCGGTTGCAGCGCGCGGCCGCGGCAGATCGCCGGCAGCTTCATCGCCTGCAGGATCTCCTGGGCGATCTCCTCGATCCGCAGATCGGCGTCCGGCCCGCTATAGATCGCCGCGAACTCGTCTCCGCCCAGCCGGTAGCCGACCCCAGGCCCGACGCTGCGCGCGATCCTTGCGCCGACTTCGCGGATCAGATCGTCGCCGCCGGCGTGGCCCAGCGTGTCGTTGACGATCTTGAGGCGGTCCACGTCGATCAGCAGGACGCCGAACGAGTTAGGCGCCGCGAGCTCCGCCTGCTGGAGCGCGAGGTTGAAGCTGACGCGGTTCGCAAGCCCGGTCAGGCTGTCGAAATAGGCGAGCCTGCGGTTTACGAGTTCGGCCTCGTGCCGCTCCAGCGCGATGGCGCAGAGGTTGACGCAGGCCTCGACGATCCGTCGCTCCATCGCGTCGGGCCCGCGCGGCAGCCGGTAGTAGAACGCGAACGTCCCCAGCACCCGGCCGGTATTCCCGAAGATCGGCGTGGACCAGCACGCGACGAGCCCGAGCGGCAGCACCAGGTCGCGATAGTTCTCCCAGAGCGGATCGTTTCGGATGTCGGTGACAGTGACCGGGGCCTTGAGGAAGGCGGCGGTCCCGCAGGAGCCGACCTGCGGCCCGATCTTCAGGCCGTCGAGGGCGTCCGAATAGACCTGCGGCAGACTTGGCCCGGCGAGCGGATGGATCGCGCCTTCGCAATCGATCGTAAGCACGGAGCAGATGCAACCAGGCGCGAGGATCTCGGCCTCGGTGCAAATGCGCTCAGCCGTCCGCGCCAGAGGCGCGCCGCGAGCGACCATCTCCAGGATTACGTTTTGAAGCTGTACGATCAACATCCGCTTCGTCGCCGCCCCGCCGCACTCTTCTTACGGCGTGCTGCCTGAACCGCAGGTGCATCTCTTGCGGTAAATTTTAGGCGAATGCGGTTTTGCGGATGGCGGTGGCCGGGCGGAGCCCCCGGGTCGTGGCTTCGCGCCCGCGGAACCCCGGCGGGCGCTGCCAGTCAGCTAAATGACGGGCAAGAACACCATGGCAGCTCGAGCCGCAGTCTTGTATGTGATCGGACTGCTCATGGCTGTTTCCGCGGCGACGCCAGCGTCGGCGCAGTCTAGTG
>NZ_JBJKEX010000194.1:0-5675 GCF_045505405.1 Hansschlegelia beijingensis
GGACCGGCGTGCGCAACTACCTCGCCCGCAACAACATGCGGGCGATGAAGATCGGCGACCGGGGGTTCTGCGATCTGCTCGCCGCCGGCGGCGACCGCAGCGGGGTCGAGCGCGCCTTCGGCCTCTACCGGACCGCGTCCAACATGACGGACCGCGTCATGGCGCTCCAGGTCCTGTCGCTCCACGCCACGGCCGAACGCGAGGAGGCGCTGGAGGACTTCGCGCAGCGCTACGGCGCCGACCCGTTGCTGATCGACAAATGGTTCCTGATCCAGGCGTCGGCGCCGCTGCCGGACACGCTCGACCGCGTCCAGTCGCTGATGGCCTCGCCGCTCTTTGACATGAAGAACCCGAACCGGGTGCGCTCGCTGATCGGGGCGTTCGCCTCCGGCAACCCGACCCAGTTCAACAAGGCGGACGGCCGCGGCTACGGCTTCCTCGCCGACGTGGTGACGGAGCTCGACGCCACGAACCCGCAGGTCGCGGCGCGGCTGCTCGGCGCGTTCCGCACGTGGCGCTCGCTCGAACCGCAGCGCCGGCGGCTCGCGGAATCCGCGCTTCAGCGGCTCGCCGCCCTGCCCCGGCTGTCGGCGGACGTCGGCGACATCGTCAGGCGCGCGCTGGCGGCCTGATCACGCGGCAACCGATTCTTTTGACTCAGCTTTTCGCCGCGCGGCGGGAAGTATTTAACAAGGGATTAATTCGCACTGGACAGCAGGCTACCGAATTGATTCTAATAGCTAAGTCGATTCGACGCGTGGGGGTTCCCGAATCGACTTTCATTAGTATTGTTCGGGAAGGACACTGCGATGGCGCGCGCCACCGTAGCGGGAATGCCATTGCGCCGCGGCGCACGGCAGATCGCAAAAGGATGGCTGAAGCTGCCGCGGCTCGATCTCGCGCCGCTTGAGCCTGTTCTGCGACGCAGCGTCCCTATCCTGATCGTCGTGTTCCTGCTGGTCTTCGGCGGCGGCGCGGTCCTCCAGGCGCTCGACGCCCGGCGGCTTGCGCTCCGCACGGCCTCCGACGACATGTCCGCCCTGGCCGCGGTGGCCGCGCTGCAACTGCCGAAGCTCGACGCCCTGAGCGACGCGGCGCTCCGGGACGCCTTCGTCGCCAGCCTGCCGGGCAACGCGATCGAGCACGGCCGCCGGCTCTACGTCGCCGATGAGACCGGCAAGATCGTCGCGTCGGCCGGCGCCCCGGAAGGGCAGCCGCCCGCCGATCTCGTGACGCTGCTCGGCGCGGCGCAGCCGCTGACCACCTTCGGCGAGCGCGCCGGGGTCATGATCCTGACGCTGCCCGACGGCGCGGCGGCCCTCGCCACGGTGCGCAACATTCCTTCCGGCCGTCCGGGCCAGATCGCCCTCGTGCAGAACGTCGACGACGCGCTCGCGCCCTGGCGGGCGAGCGCGCGCTCGTCCGTCACGCTCTATGCGTCGACGGGTTTCGTGCTGGCGCTGCTCGGGCTCGCCTTCCAGTGGCAGGCCGCGCGCGCCCGCCGCACCGACGACGTCTACGACCGGGTCCAGCACCGCATCGAGACCGCCCTGTCGCGCGGCCATTGCGGGCTGTTCGACTGGGACATCGCGCGCGGCCGCATCTTCTGGTCGCGCTCTCTGTTCGAGCTTCTCGGTCATCCGCCGCGCGAGCAGCTGGTCTCGTTCGGCGAGTTCAACTCGCTCGTGCATGCGGACGACATCGACCTCTATGCGCTCGCGGACGAGGTGGCCTCGGGCCGCACCTCGACCATCGACCGCGTCTTCCGCGTGCGGGACGCGCGCGACCAGTGGAAATGGCTGCGCGCCCGCGCCGAGGTGGTGCAGGGCAAGGCGGAGGACGGCGTCCGGCTGATCGGCATCTGCGTCGACGTCACCGAGCACCGCACCCTGGCGGAGCGGACCGCCACCGCGGACATGAGGCTTCGCGACGCGATCGAGACGATCTCGGAAGCCTTCGTGCTGTGGGACGCCTCCAACCGCCTCGTCACCTGCAACTCGAAGTTCCAGCAGCTCTACGAGCTCAAGGACGAGGCCGTGCGGCCGGGAACCCTGAGGGACGAGATCATCGCCGCGGGCCGGCAGCCGGTGATCGTCAACTCGGTCAGGCCCGACGGTCGGGTGGAGGACGGCGCGCGGTCCTACGAGGCCCAGATCGAGGACGGCCGCTGGCTGCGCATCAACGAGCGGCGCACCAAGGATGGCGGCTTCGTCTCGGTCGGCACCGACATCACCTCGCTGAAGCGTCAGGAAGAGCGCCTGATGGACAGCGAGAAGGCTCTGATGGCGAATGTCGCGGATCTTCGGAAGTCCCGGCAGACGCTGGAGATTCAGGCCCAGCAGCTCGCCGACCTCGCCGAGAAGTACGCCGAGCAGAAGAGCCAGGCGGAGTTCGCCAGCCAGGCGAAATCCGAGTTCCTCGCGAACATCAGCCACGAGCTCCGCACGCCGCTGAACGCGATCCTCGGTTTCTCCGAGATCATGGAGTCGGGGCTGTTTGGCCCCCTCGGCTCCGAGAAGTATTACGAGTATCTGCGGGACATCCGGGAGAGCGGCGTCTACCTGCTCGACGTCATCAACGACGTGCTCGACATGGCGAAGATCGAGGCCGGCCGGTTCAGGCTCGCCCGCGAGACGCTCGACATCGACAAGGTGGTGCTCGACGCGATGCGCGTGATCAGTCCGCGCGCGGAGGAGAAGTCGATCGCGGTGCGGGCTGAGGCCGCCTGCGGCGCCACCGTCGAGGTCGACCGCCGGGCGCTCAAGCAGATCCTGCTGAACCTGCTCTCGAACGCCGTGAAGTTCACGCCGGCGGGCGGCCGCGTCACCATCCGCACCCGGGCCGTCGGCGGCGCCATGAACCTCTATATCGAGGACACCGGCATCGGCATTCCAAAGGACGCGATCGACAAGCTCGGCCGCCCGTTCGAGCAGGTCGAGAACCAGTTCTCGAAGAGCCACAAGGGCTCCGGCCTCGGGCTCGCGATCGCCAAATCGCTGACCGAGCTGCATGGCGGGTCGATGCGCATCCGCTCCACGGTTGGGGTCGGAACGGTCGTGCTGGTGCGCCTGCCGCTGCGGGCGGACGAGGAGATCCGCGAGGAGCGGATCGCCTGAGGGCCGGGTGCTAGCGGAGCCCCGCCAGCACGCGTTCGAACGCCGCCCGGACCTCCTTCTGAAGCCCTTCCAGCGTCGCGGTCAGAACCGCGAAATCCGGCGCCTCCGCCGTCCGCGCGAGAAGCCGCTTCAGGCCCTCCCCCGCCTCGTCCGGATCGAACGGCTTTTCAGTCGCCAACCTGAGCGCCTGCGTCAGGTCCTGCTGAAGGCGCGCGCCCGCCCGGAACGTCCGCCACGCCTCGGCGTCGAGCAGCCCGGCCTCCCGCGCATGATCGAGCGCCGGAACGGTCGCGGTCGAGAGGATTTCCGGGTGCTTGGCGGCGTGGACGAGCTGCAGCGCCTGCGCCGCGAACTCGATGTCGACGAGGCCGCCCGGCGCGTGCTTGAGGTTCCAGGGGCCGCCCTCGCCTTTTTCGCGATCGAGCAGCGCCCGCATCTCGGCCACGTCGCTCGCGATCCTGGCGGCGTCTCTCGGCGTGTGGAGCACCTCGCCGATCGCCCGGCCCACCTCCCTGCGGAACGACCGGGGGCCGGCCACCACGCGGGCGCGCGAGAGCGCCATGTGCTCCCAGGTCTCCGCCTCGTCGGCCTGATACATTCTGAACGCCTTGAGGCGTGTCGCGAGCGGGCCCGAGCGGCCGGAGGGCCGCAACCGGAAGTCGACCTCATAGAGCACGCCCTCTGCGGTCGGCGCGGAGAGCGCCGCGACCAGCCGCTGCGTCAGCCGTGCATAGTACTGGCTTGGGGCGAGCGGCCGCGGCCCGTCGCTGTCTCCGGCGTCCTCAGGGTGCTCGTAGAGCAGGATGAGGTCGAGGTCGGACGCCGCCGTCATCTCCTGACCGCCAAGCTTGCCGAGCGCCACAACGGCGGCCGCCCCGCCCGCTATGCGTCCGTGAGCCGCCGCCAGCTCCTCCTCCACAAGCCGGAACACGGCCGCCACGAGCCCGTCGGCGATCAGCGCGAAGGCGGGGCCAGCCTGTTCGGCCGTCGCCGCGCCGGCCGCGACCCGTAGCGCGACCAGCGTCTTGAGCTCCTGGCCGACGATGCGCGCGCGATCCAGCGCGTCCTCGTAAGACCGCGCCTCCGAGAGCGCCTGCTGGATACGCCCATCGAGTTCGTCCCGCGTCGGCAGGTGTCCGAAGAAAGCCGGGTCGAGCAAGGCGTCGAGAACGCGCGGACGACGGGCGAGGATCTCCGCCAGCCGCGGCGCGGCGCCGAGCACCCCGCAGAGCAGTTCCAGGACCTCCGGATTCGCGCGGATCAAGGAGAGCAGCCCTACCCCGGAGGAGGTCTGCTCCAGCATCCGGTCGAAGCCGTTGATCACGGCGTCAGGGCGGTCGGACTTCGCGAAGGCGTCGAGCAGCAGGGGAACGAGCTCGGTCAGGAGCTCGCGCGCCTTGGCGGTCCGCATGGAGGCGTAGCGGCCGCGGTGCCATCCGCGGATCGTGCGCGACAGCGAGCTCGGCTCCGCGTAGCCAAGCGACGAAAGCGTCGCCAGCGTGTCCGGATCGTCGTCCTCGCCAGTGAACACCAGGCTGCCGATGTTGGCGGAGAGCGTGGGCGCATCCTCGAACAGGCGCGCGTAGTGCCGCTGCACGAGCTTCAGCCGAGCCGTCAGCGCCTTCGCGAAGGGCTCGCGGCCATCATAACCGGCGAAGCGCGCGAAGCGTTCGAGCGCCTCCGGTTCCTCGGGCAGTGAATGGGTCTGTTCGTCGGCCACCATCTGGATGCGGTGCTCGAGGCCACGCAGGAACCCATAGGCCTCCGCAAGTTCGTCGCGCGCCCGGGCGTCGATCCATCCGGCTTCGACCAGCCCGCCCAGCGTCTCGACTGTTCCGCGCGTGCGGAGCGAAGGGTCGCGGCCGCCGGCCACGAGTTGCTGGGTCTGGACGAAGAACTCGATCTCCCGGATGCCGCCGCGCCCGAGCTTGAGGTTGTGACCTTCGACGGCGATCTCGCCATGCCCCTTGTGGGCGTGGATTTGCCGCTTCATCGCGTGGATGTCGGAGATCGCCGCATGGTCGAGCGAGCGACGCCAGATGAACGGCGCGAGCTCGCTCAGAAAGGCCTCCCCGGCCGCGCTGTCGCCGGCCACGACGCGCGCCTTGATCATCGCGGCGCGCTCCCAGTTCTGGCCCACGCTTTCGTAATAGGACAGCGCGGCGTCGCGCGAGATGGCGACCGGCGTCGAGGACGGATCCGGACGCAGCCTGAGATCAACGCGCGCGACGTAGCCGTCGGCGGTGCGCTCCTGCAGCAGCTTCGCGATCGACTGCGTGACCCGCACGAAGAGCGGCGTGCGCTCCTCCCCTTCGGCGACGGGCGCGATCTCGGGATCGAAGAACGCGATCAGATCGACGTCGGAGGAGTAGTTGAGCTCGGAGGCGCCGAGCTTGCCCATCCCGAGCACGAAGAAGCCGGAGCCGACTTCCGGATCCTCGGGATTTGGCAGCGCGAGCTTGCCTGCGTCGTGCGCATCCCGCAGGGCGGCGCGGGTCGCGGCCCGGATGGCGGCGTCTGCGAACGACGACAGCGCTCCGGTGACGCGCGCCGCGTCCC
>NZ_JBJKEX010000195.1:0-5671 GCF_045505405.1 Hansschlegelia beijingensis
GCCGGTTGTGGCGGACTTAAGCGGCTGAGCGGGGATGCTCGTTTGGCTGTGCGCATCTGGTTTTTCCGGGTGCTGGCTGTTTGACAAGTTGATCTTGAGAAAGAGAAACGTGGTCGGCGGGGTTCTTGCGGCCTCTGGCTTTTAGCTGGGGGCATGTACAGAGACTTCGGCGGTTATACGTTTCAAGGAATACGCCGCTCGATCATCGTGAGATGGTCAGGGCAGCGTGGTTCCTCGTCAAACGTTGTGACTTAGCTGGACAACACTCAGTACTTCAACCTGAGAGTTTGATCCTGGCTCAGAACGAACGCTGGCGGCAGGCTTAACACATGCAAGTCGAACGGTCTCTTCGGAGGCAGTGGCAGACGGGTGAGTAACGCGTGGGGATGTGCCTGGTGGTACGGAACAACTCAGGGAAACTTGAGCTAATACCGTATAAGCCCTTCGGGGGAAAGATTTATCGCCACCAGATCAACCCGCGTTGGATTAGCTAGTTGGTGAGGTAACGGCTCACCAAGGCGACGATCCATAGCTGGTCTGAGAGGATGATCAGCCACACTGGGACTGAGACACGGCCCAGACTCCTACGGGAGGCAGCAGTGGGGAATATTGGACAATGGGCGCAAGCCTGATCCAGCCATGCCGCGTGAGTGATGAAGGCCTTAGGGTTGTAAAGCTCTTTCACTGGGGAAGATAATGACGGTACCCAGAGAAGAAGCCCCGGCTAACTTCGTGCCAGCAGCCGCGGTAATACGAAGGGGGCTAGCGTTGTTCGGAATCACTGGGCGTAAAGCGCACGTAGGCGGACTTTTAAGTCAGGGGTGAAATCCCAAGGCTCAACCTTGGAACTGCCTTTGATACTGGAAGTCTTGAGTTCGGGAGAGGTGAGTGGAACTGCGAGTGTAGAGGTGAAATTCGTAGATATTCGCAAGAACACCAGTGGCGAAGGCGGCTCACTGGCCCGATACTGACGCTGAGGTGCGAAAGCGTGGGGAGCAAACAGGATTAGATACCCTGGTAGTCCACGCCGTAAACGATGGAAGCTAGCCGTTGGTCAGCATGCTGATCAGTGGCGCAGCTAACGCTTTAAGCTTCCCGCCTGGGGAGTACGGTCGCAAGATTAAAACTCAAAGGAATTGACGGGGGCCCGCACAAGCGGTGGAGCATGTGGTTTAATTCGAAGCAACGCGCAGAACCTTACCAGCTCTTGACATCCCGTGTTACCCAGGGAGACCTGGGGTCCTCTTCGGAGGCGCGGAGACAGGTGCTGCATGGCTGTCGTCAGCTCGTGTCGTGAGATGTTGGGTTAAGTCCCGCAACGAGCGCAACCCTCGCCCCTAGTTGCCAGCATTTAGTTGGGCACTCTAGGGGGACTGCCGGTGATAAGCCGAGAGGAAGGTGGGGATGACGTCAAGTCCTCATGGCCCTTACGGGCTGGGCTACACACGTGCTACAATGGCGGTGACAATGGGCAGCGAAGGAGCGATCCGGAGCTAATCTCCAAAAGCCGTCTCAGTTCGGATTGCACTCTGCAACTCGAGTGCATGAAGTTGGAATCGCTAGTAATCGTGGATCAGCATGCCACGGTGAATACGTTCCCGGGCCTTGTACACACCGCCCGTCACACCATGGGAGTTGGTTTTACCCGAAGGCGCTGCGCTAACCCGCAAGGGAGGCAGGCGACCACGGTAGGGTCAGCGACTGGGGTGAAGTCGTAACAAGGTAGCCGTAGGGGAACCTGCGGCTGGATCACCTCCTTTCTAAGGTCGTTCCCTCAGGGGTCTTCATCCGAAGGCTTCTATCGGAACGCTTGGAACACAAGGTCGGCAGTCAGCCGGCCATTTTGCGGAACTCCGCCGCCTTCGTTTCTCTTTCACCTCGAACGAGCCCTCGGGCGGCCCGCTGACGCGGTTTCGCCCGTGAGAGCCGGGCTTGTAGCTCAGTTGGTTAGAGCGCGCGCTTGATAAGCGTGAGGTCGGAGGTTCAAGTCCTCCCAGGCCCACCAATCATTCAGGCGTCTGCCCCTTTCAGGGAAACCTGGAGGATGGGGCCATAGCTCAGCTGGGAGAGCGCGTGCTTTGCAAGCATGAGGTCGTCGGTTCGATCCCGTCTGGCTCCACCAGACGCCGGGTTGGTCGATAACGTTCGAGGGGATCTCTTGGAGATTCGCGTCGGTTTTGCCGCTTCATCGAAGCGTGCGGGCCGTTCGCGTGTTGTCTGACATCGTGAAACGTTGGTTTGTTCTGCCGTCGGGGCTGTTGCACGCAGCTCCGGTTTGGCCGAAAGGCGCGCCTCCTGACCGGGGCGTTCGCAGGGCGAACCACGAAGCAAGCTGGTCTAAAACTTTCAGGATCGGTGTTTTGCTTGTAGGCCGGGATCTTCGGGTTCCGGCTCTATGGGTGGGCGTCGATCGTGAGAGCGATCAAGTGTCTTAAGAGCATTCGGTGGATGCCTTGGCGCTGAGAGGCGATGAAGGACGTGGTACGCTGCGATAAGCGTCGGGGAGCTGCGAACAGGCTTTGATCCGACGATTTCCGAATGGGGAAACCCACCTCCGACGTTTCGTAATTCGACCTTGCGGGAGCGATCCCGTGGGGTGGGATTACGATGCGTCGACACAGAGGTATTTGTTTCTGAATACATAGGAAACAAAGGCGAACCCGGGGAACTGAAACATCTAAGTACCCGGAGGAAAGGACATCAACAGAGACTCCGTTAGTAGTGGCGAGCGAACGCGGACCAGGCCAGTGCCTTCAGTGAATTCAGCGGAACCGTCTGGAAAGTCGGGCATCAATGGGTGACAGCCCCGTACGCGAAAATGCAACTGAAGGACTCGAGTAGGGCGGGACACGTGAAATCCTGTCTGAACATGGGGGGACCACCCTCCAAGCCTAAGTACTCCTCAGCGACCGATAGCGAACCAGTACCGTGAGGGAAAGGTGAAAAGCACCCCGACAAGGGGAGTGAAACAGTTCCTGAAACCGGATGCTTACAAACAGTAGGAGCCCGCAAGGGTGACTGCGTACCTTTTGTATAATGGGTCAGCGACTTAATGTGTCGAGCAAGCTTAAGCCGGTAGGTGTAGGCGAAGCGAAAGCGAGTCTGAATAGGGCGTGAAGTTCGACGTATTAGACCCGAAACCGGGTGATCTAGCCATGAGCAGGTTGAAGGTGCGGTAACACGCACTGGAGGACCGAACCGGTGCCTGTTGAAAAAGTCTCGGATGACTTGTGGCTAGGGGTGAAAGGCCAACCAAACTCGGAAATAGCTGGTTCTCCGCGAAATCTATTTAGGTAGAGCGTCGGATGAATACTACTGGGGGTAGAGCACTGGATGGGCTAGGGGTCCTTACCGGATTACCAAACCTAACCAAACTCCGAATACCAGTAAGTACTATCCGGCAGACACACGGCGGGTGCTAACGTCCGTCGTGGAGAGGGAAACAACCCTGACCTACAGCTAAGGCCCCCAATTCGTGGCTAAGTGGGAAAGGATGTGAGAATCCCAAAACAACCAGGAGGTTGGCTTAGAAGCAGCCATCCTTTAAAGAAAGCGTAACAGCTCACTGGTCTAAACAAGGGTTCTTGCGCCGAAGATGTAACGGGGCTCAAGCCACGAGCCGAAGCTTAGGGTTCACCGCAAGGTGAGCGGTAGCGGAGCGTTCCGTAAGCCAGTGAAGGGACAGCCGTGAGGCATCCTGGAGGTATCGGAAGTGCGAATGCTGACATGAGTAACGAAAAGGAGTGTGAGAGACACTCCCGCCGAAAGTCCAAGGGTTCCTGCGTAAAGCTAATCTGCGCAGGGTTAGCCGGCCCCTAAGGCGAGGCCGAAAGGCGTAGTCGATGGGAATGGGGTTAATATTCCCCAGCCAGCGGGTAGTGACGAATGTCGAAAGCTGTCGGAGGTTATTGGATTCCGAAGGCGGCCTGGACGTTCCAGGAAATAGCTCCCGCATGAGACCGTACCCGAAACCGACACAGGTGGACAGGTAGAGTATACCAAGGCGCTTGAGAGAACTATGCTGAAGGAACTCGGCAAATTACCTCCGTAACTTCGGGATAAGGAGGCCTCGTAGATGGGCAACCATTTGCGAGGGGCACAGACCAGGGGGTGGCGACTGTTTAGCAAAAACACAGGGCTCTGCGAAATCGCAAGATGACGTATAGGGTCTGACGCCTGCCCGGTGCTGGAAGGTTAAGAGGAGAGGTGCAAGCTTTGAATCGAAGCCCCAGTAAACGGCGGCCGTAACTATAACGGTCCTAAGGTAGCGAAATTCCTTGTCGGGTAAGTTCCGACCTGCACGAATGGCGTAACGACTTCCCCGCTGTCTCCAGCATAGACTCAGTGAAATTGAATTCCCCGTGAAGATGCGGGGTTCCTGCGGTCAGACGGAAAGACCCCGTGCACCTTTACTGTAGCTTTGCATTGGCGATTGTGTTGGCATGTGTAGGATAGGTGGTAGGCTTTGAAGCTCGGGCGCCAGCTCGGGTGGAGCCGTCCTTGAAATACCACCCTTATCGTCACGATCGTCTAACCGCGGCCCGTCATCCGGGTCCGGGACAATGCATGGCAGGCAGTTTGACTGGGGCGGTCGCCTCCCAAAGAGTAACGGAGGCGCGCGATGGTAGGCTCAGACCGGTCGGAAATCGGTCGTTGAGTGCAATGGCATAAGCCTGCCTGACTGCGAGACAGACAAGTCGAGCAGAGACGAAAGTCGGTCATAGTGATCCGGTGGTTCCACGTGGACGGGCCATCGCTCAACGGATAAAAGGTACGCCGGGGATAACAGGCTGATACTGCCCAAGAGTCCATATCGACGGCAGTGTTTGGCACCTCGATGTCGGCTCATCACATCCTGGGGCTGGAGCAGGTCCCAAGGGTTCGGCTGTTCGCCGATTAAAGTGGTACGTGAGCTGGGTTCAGAACGTCGTGAGACAGTTCGGTCCCTATCTGCCGTGGGTGTCGGAGATTTGAGAGGATTTGTCCCTAGTACGAGAGGACCGGGATGAACGCACCTCTGGTGGACCTGTTGTGGCGCCAGCCGCATTGCAGGGTAGCTACGTGCGGACGGGATAACCGCTGAAGGCATCTAAGCGGGAAACCTCCCTCAAAACGAGATCTCCCTTGAGAACCGTGGAAGACGACCACGTTGATAGGCCGGGTGTGGAAGCGTGGCGACACGTGAAGCTTACCGGTACTAATCGTTCGATTGGCTTGATCGCTCTTGCGATCCGCGCCCATCCGCGAACCCCTTCGGTTCGCAAAACCATCCTGAAAGTTCAAATCCAGCTTGCTTCGAACGCACTTCGCCGGCCTGGTGGCTATGCGAGGGGAAAAAACCCGATCCCATCCCGAACTCGGCCGTTAAGCCCCTCTGCGCCGATGGTACTTCGTCTTAAGGCGCGGGAGAGTAGGTCGTCGCCAGGCCTGCGAAGTGCGTTTCGAACTTCACGATGATCAGATCTGCGCTAAACGTCCGTCGACCCATACGTCCGGACATGGCGCGGGGTGGAGCAGCCCGGTAGCTCGTCAGGCTCATAACCTGAAGGTCACAGGTTCAAATCCTGTCCCCGCAACCAAACAAAAAGCCCGCACAGCCCAAAAGCTGGCGGGCTTTCGTCGTTCTAAACACACACACCATGACAGGCCCACGCGAAAAGGGCATGGGTGA